>CALMZY010000202.1 GCA_937870865.1 uncultured Lentisphaerota bacterium
CGAGGCCAACTTCGCGCGGGCCCTGCTCGTCATCCTCTGCCGTCTCGCGTTCTTCGCGGCGCTCGGAGTCACGGCCGGCAGCCTGTTCTCCATGCCGGTCGCGTCGTTCGTTTCGATCTGCACCCTTCTCATGATCCAGATCAGCGGCTACATCCAATCCATCGCGGGCCAGGACGCCCTCCTCCACGCGCATCGCCACAGCCCGGCCAGCGCGCCCGCGTTCTGGGATCATTTCTTCTCCGCCGTTTTCAAGGCGTTCAACGCGGTCGTCGGCCCGCTGCAGGGGTTCGATCCGCTGGAACTCCTGACCACCGGACAGCTGGTGACGTGGGGCATGCTGGGCTCGGTGTTCGTCGTGCAGGGGGTCGTCTATGGGGGCGCGCTGATGGCGATCAGCGCGTGGGTCCTGAACAAGCGGGAGCTCGCGCTGCCGTCATGACCGGAACATGAAAGAAGAGTTTCCAAAGGTTGGAAAAAATCCGGCCGACTTTTCCAAGGGTTGGAAAATCCTGACGTCGATTTTCCTTCTCCTCGTCGCCGTCGCCGGTTTCTGGTTGAGCGGCCGCATGAACGAGCCGATGATCGAGCTTCGCCGGCAATACCGGCTCGACCAGGCCGCGCCCCTCGAGAACTCGCCGCCCCTCGTCGCGTTCACCACGGTGGCGATCGGCGGCTTCCGCGGCATCCTCGCCGACATCCTGTGGATCCGAGCCTCGACCCTGCAGGACCAGGGCAAGTACGTCGAGCTGGTTCAACTGGCGGACTGGATCACGAAGCTCGAGCCGCGCCTCGCGGACGTCTGGGCCTTCCAGGCCTGGAATCTCGCGTACAACGTCAGCGCCTTCTTCAACACGCCCGAGGACCGGTGGCGCTGGGTCCGGCACGGGATCACGCTCCTGCGCGACGAGGGCCTGCGCTACAACCCCGGCAGCGCATCGCTCTGCCGCGAACTCGCGTGGATGTTCCAGCACAAGATCGGCGGGACCCAGGACGAAATGCACATGGTCTACAAGCGCGCGTGGGCCGCCGAGATGAGCGCGCTCTTCGACGGGCCGCGCCCGGACTACGCCCACCTGCCCGCGGTGGCGTCCAACCGGCTGACGCGCAGCTACAAGCTGAACCCGGCGGTCATGGAGCAGATCGACCGGGATTACGGTCCGGTGGACTGGCGGCTGCCCCCCGCGCACTCGCTGTACTGGGCGCTGCAGTCGCGCCGCGTCGCGCGAGGCTGGGACATCGTCGCCGCGAACCGCATGATCTACCAGGCGATGGCGAACCAGTTCCGGGAAGGCGCCCTGCTCTTCCGGCCGGAGGAAGGGGTGTTCGTCACGCGCCCGAACCTCGACGTCCTTCCGGAAGCGCGGACAGCTTACGAAACGGCCATCGCGGAAAATCCGGGCGAAACCGCGATGACGGCCGCGTACGACAACTTCCTGGGCGACGCGATCGTGATCCTGTTCACCCACGACCGGCCCGAAGAGGCGCGCCGCTTGCTCGACGAATTCCGCGCCCGCCATCCCGGGGAACCGCTTCCCGCCGACCTCGACGCGTTCGTCTGCCGGGTGGTCACGCGCGACGCCGCGCGCTTGTCGTACGAGGAGGCCCTGGGACTGCTCGAAAGAGCGGAACTTCAAAGCGTCTTCTGGCAGGCGCTCGGCGAGGACGCGCAGGCCCGCGGATTTCACCGGCTGACGGAAATCTGCCGCAGGCACATCGTCGTCGACTCCGGGAGGGAACTTCCCTCCCTGGATCAAATCCGCAGGACAGCGCGCGAACGTCTGCTGGCGAACCCGCCCTCCTCCAGAGCGGCGGAACGTCTCCGCTGAAAAGGTCCGCCCGCCACACCTGTTGAGTTCTTGACACGCTTCCGCGGCACTGCGATGCTCGCGCCCGTTTTTGGTCGCTGGGGGAGTCCCGACGCGCTGTGCGGTCGGGGCTGAGAATTCCCGGAGTCGGGATAACCCCTTGAACCTGTCTGGGTCATTCCAGCGGAGGGAAGCGACGGCGTGGACTTCGCTCGCCTCCCTCCCGGAATCACCTGACGCAATACAAGAATGGATCATCATGTCGCTGACGGCGCCTGTCGAGAAATCGGAGCGGAATCTGCGCGGACTGGATTTTTTTCTGCTCTGGACTGGCGCGGCCATATCGCTCGGCGAAATCTGGGCGGGCGGACTGCTCGCGCCGCTGGGCTTCGCGGGCGGACTGCTGGCCATCCTGATCGGGCATTTCATCGGGAACACTCCGATGGCCCTCGGCGGTGTGATCGGAAGCCGGCACGGCGTTCCCGCGATGGTGAGTACGCGCGGGGCGCTCGGACTCCGGGGCTCGGGGGTGCCTGCCGTGCTCAATGCCATTCAGCTTGTCGGCTGGACGGCGGTCATGTTGTGGATCTGCGGACATGCGGCCGCCGGCCTCATGCCGGAGGGCGGCGGGTTCGGGCCGAGGGGGTGGATCGCCATCGCCGGGGCGCTGACCACGGTGTGGGCCCTGTCCGGGCACCGCTTCTGGAAATGGCTCCAGCGCGTGGCCGTCTTCCTGCTCGTCGCGCTCTCCGCGGTCATGACGTTTGTCGTGCTGAAACACCACGGCATTTCGTCGCTCCTGACCATCGAGCCGACAGGCACCCTGTCGTTCGTGCAGGGGCTGGACCTCGTCATCGCCATGCCGATCTCGTGGCTGCCGCTGGTGTCGGATTACTCGCGCTACGCGGTCAACACGCAGGGGAGTTTCCGCGGCACGTGGTGGGGCTACTTCCTGGCCGGATCGTGGATGTACGCCCTCGGGCTTTGCGCGGCGCTCTTGTCCAGCACCGAGACGCCGGACGGCATGGTGATTCAAGTCATGGCCTCCGTGCATCTCGCCGGACCGGCCCTGATCATCGTCCTGCTTTCGACCCTGACCACGACCTTCCTCGACATCTACTCCAACGCGATCTCGATCCAGAGCATCCTTCCCCGGCTCAACGAGAAGGCAACCGTTGCCGTGTGCGGCGTGGCGGGGACCGTGCTCGCCATCTTTTTTCCGGCCACGGAATACGAGCAGTTCCTGATGTTCATCGGCGCGATGTTCTGCCCGCTGTTCGGCGTCGTTCTGGCCGACTACTTCATCGTGAAGAAAATGCAGTACGTGGCGGGCGAACTGTTCGGCGGCCTGTTGTACCGGTACACGGGCGGGTTCAACATTCCCGCGTTCATCGCCTGGGCCTGCGGCATCGCGCTGTACCGTTTCGCCCTGCATGCGGGCTGGACATGCGGCGCGTCCGTGCCCAGCATGGCGGGAGCTGCGTTGCTGTACCTCGTGCTGGCGAGGAAATCGAAGCCGGGGCCGGCGTCATGAACGGGAGCTTCGTTTGAAAAAAGGAATCAAACCCATCACGTGGACCATTGCCGGATCGGACTCGGGCGGCGGCGCCGGGATCCAGGCCGACCTCAAGACCATGAACGCGCTGGGCGCCATGGGGTGCTCGGTCATCACCGCGTTGACGGCCCAGAACACGCTCGGCATCACCGACGTCGAGTTCCCTTCCCAATCCATGATTGCCGCCCAGCTTTCGGCGCTGACAGCCGATCTGCCGCCGGCCGCCGTCAAAATCGGCATGCTCGGCAGCGCGGCCACGATCGAAACGGTTGTCCGCCACCTCGCCGCGATGAAGGCGTACACCGTCTTCGACCCGGTCATGGTTTCGACCAGCGGCCACGCGCTGTTCAAGCCGCGCGCGATCGATGCACTGATTGCCCAGCTCCTCCCGATCGTGAGCCTGCTGACGCCGAACATCGCGGAGGCGGAAGCCCTGCTCGGCCGGGTGATTTCGAGCGATCCGGAAGTCGAGGCCGCGGCCGCGGACCTGATCAAGCTTGGAGTCAAATCGGTGTTGATCAAGGGAGGCCACCGGAAGGGCGCCCTGTGCAGCGACTTCTGGACGGACGGCGCGCGCAAAGCATGGCTTTCCAGCCGGCGCCAGGCCGTGAAGCACACGCACGGCACCGGATGCACGCTCTCCGCGGCCATCGCCGCATGCTGCGCGCTCGGATACGAGGAGCTGGACGCCGTGGTCCTGGCCAAAGCGTACGTGAACCAGGGATTGAGAAAAGGCTCCGACATCGGGAAAGGACGGGGGCCGCTCGCGCACGAAGGCTGGCCGGATTCGCCGGATGACCTGCCGCAGATTGACGGACCCGCCGAAGCGCCCGCCTTCGCGGACTGCGGCGACGAGCCCCTCGGCTTCTACCCGATTGTCGACCGGGCGGCCTGGCTGGAGAAACTCCTGCCCGCCGGCGTACGGACCATCCAACTGCGGGTCAAGGATCTGCGCGGCGCGGAACTGGAGTCGCAAGTCCGCGCGGCGGTTGACTGCGCCCGCCGGTTCGACGCGAGGCTCTTCATCAACGATCATTGGGAACTCGCTCTGCGCTGCAAGGCCTATGGCGTTCACCTGGGCCAGGAGGATTTGCCGGGCGCGGATCTCTCCGCTCTTTCCAAGGCCGGCATCCGTCTTGGCGTCAGCGTTCGCACGTACTCCGAAGCGGCCCGCGCGAAGGCGGTGCGCCCGTCCTGCACAGCCATCGGCGCGATCTTCGCGACGGGGTCGAAGGACATCGACTACAAGCCCGTCGGCGTGGAGGAATTCTCGCGGCTCCGGCGCCTGATCGCGGGGCCGGTTGTGGCCATTGGCGGGATCACGCTGGAGCGGGCGCCGGAACTGGCCGCCGCGGGCGCGGACGGCGTGGCGGTGATTTCCGACGTGGTCAGCGCGCCCGATCCCCTCGAGCGTGCAAGGAACTGGCTGGAGTTCTGGAAAGAGAGGAGTCCAAAGCCCAAAGCCCAAAGTCCAAAGTCTAAAGTGTCAGTGCACTGACATTGAACCTTGGACTGCCGAACTTCGGACTGCCCTTACGGCTGCAGGGCCTTCGCCAGAATAACGCCCAGCACAAACCAGATGGGCAGCGAGGCAATCAGGGCCCACGTGATCATCCTGGTCTTCTTCAGCCGCGCCTGAATATCGCGGCTCTCCAGCGCGTGCTCCAACCGGATCCTCATCTCCTCGATCCGGCAGGGCTTGGAGACGAAGTCCACGGCGCCGCCGCGGATTGATTCCACGGCATTCGGAATGGAGGGATAAGCCGTCAGGATGATCAGGATGGCGTCGGGATCGATTTCGAGAATCGCGCGTGTCAGGTCCATGCCGCTCATCCCGGGCATGCGGACGTCGGTGACGACGATATCGGGGAAAGTCTCCGCCCTTTTGTACGCACTGAGGACATCTTCGGCCGCCGAGAATGTCCGAACCTGGTACCCCAGCTCCTTGATCATGGATTCGAGCGCTTCGCGCACAGTCAACTCATCATCCACGACCCAGATTGTTGTGGCCATAGGCCCTCCTCGACCTGTTGGAGCGGGTGATGGGAGTCGAACCCACGTGGCCAGCTTGGAAGGCTGGAACTCTACCGTTGAGCTACACCCGCCTACGTGGCGCGCAGCGCGCCATTCCGGCGGGCAAGCCCGCCGGGCACGTGAAAACGTTCGGATGCTATACCACGGGGGCAAGAACGGTCAAGACGGCTTGTTGTCCAATGCCTTGCGGATGGCGGCCAGCAGGGATTTGCTCTTGTAGGGCTTGTAGACGATGCCTCTGGCGCCCTGGGTGATGAGCTGTTCGCCGAGCGCTTCCTGGGCGGTGATACTGGTCAGGAGAACGGGCAATTCCGGATGGAGTTTCTGCAGGGCGTGGAACACCTCGTCCCCGCCCATGCCGGGCATGACGAGGTCGAGCAGGACCATGTTGATTTTCTCCGCCGATGCGCGAACCATGTCGAGCGCCTCTTCGCCGGAACGGGCGACAAGCACCTTGTACCCGTGCATTTTGAGAATGTCGCCGACGACCTGGCAGACGATCGCCTCGTCGTCAACGACGAGGACGGTTTCCGCGCCATCCAGCCCGCCGGAGACCGCCCCCTCCTCCTTCCGGTCGCCCGAGGCGATCGGCAGGTACATCCGGAAAGTCGTGCCGTGTTCCGCCGAACTTTCCGCGAGAATGTCCCCCTGATGATTCAGCACGATGCCGTACACGATGGACAGCATGAGGTTGCCCTTTCCGCTTTTCGAGCGGACGGGATGGAACGGATCGAAGACATGCTTCAGGAGTTCCGCGTCGATCTCACGGCCCGTGTCGGTCACGCCCACGGAGACATACGCGGTGTCCGGCGGGAGGTCGAGCACCTCGCGTTCATGCGGACTCAGCTTCCGGCACGCGCTGGACACCGTCAGCGTTCCGCCGTGCTCGGCCATCGCATCCGCCGCGTTGATGCACAGGTTGAGAATCGCCTGCTTGAGCTGGACGCCGTCCCCCGGGATCGGCGGCAGATCGGGTTTGAGGCGGCGCTTGATCACGGCCGTGCCCATGGAGGGTTCGACCATCGTCAGCACTTCCTCGATGAGGGAGTTGATATCGACGGGGTCCTTCGTGAAATGTCGGCGGCGCGCAATCAGGAAAAGCTGGCGCGTCAAGTCCGTGGCGCGGACTCCGGACTGCTCGATCAGCGACAGGTCGCGATGCAGGTCGGTGCCGGGCTCGGCCTTGGCTTTCAAATAGGATGTGAATCCAAGCACGCCGCTGAGGATGTTGTTGAAATCGTGAGCAATGCCCCGCGCGAGCATGCCGACGGCTTCCATCTTGTCGGCAATACGGCGGTGGGTTTCCCGGTCCATGGCGTGTCCGGCCGCTGCGGTCGATCCATCGCTGTCCGCCCGCCCCTTCTGCCGCGTGTCCTCCATGTGAAACAAGGAATCATTTTAGGAGCATTTCGTCAAACGAGGAATCGTTCGCAGGCCGAGGAATCCCGACCGCCGTGTGGAGTCGCCGTCGCCGGCGTTGGAGTCAAGGCACGCCCAGCACCAGGTCGGGCTGGACATCCAGATCGTCCGTCGCGGTCCGGACCACACTCCCGGGGGCGCCGGCCAGGGCGGCGATCATGGCGGCGTTATCCGTGCAGAATTCCGGGCGGGCGAGAACGAGCCGCAGTCCGTACTCCCCGGACATCCGCTCCAGTTTCTCCCGCAGGCGGCCGTTCCTTGCCACACCGCCCACGCAGCCGACCGCCGAAACGCGATGGCGCTCCACGGCGCGCCGCAGACGGGCCAGGAGCGCGTCAAACACCGCCTCCTGGTAGCTCGCGGCCACATCCTTCAGCGCCCCGTTCACGAGAACCTCCGGATGGTCCCTCAAGTAATACAGCAGGGACGTCTTCAGTCCGCTGAAGCTGAAGCACAGGTCGCGGTCCAATTCCCCCGCCAACTCGCCGGCCGCGCCATGCCGGAGCCCGCGCGGAAATTTCACATGCGCGGGATCGCCGCCGGCCGCGGCTTTTTCGATCGCCGGCCCGCCGGGGTATCCGAGTTTGAGCAGGTTCGCGCCCTTGTCCAGGGCTTCGCCCGCGGCGTCATCCAGGGTCTGGCCCAGGAGCTTGTACGAACCCACCTTCGCGACCCGGACCAGGCCGGTGTGGCCGCCGGAAACCATGAGCACGATCAACGGCGCGATCGAATCCGGGGACGGCGCGTCGGAACCGAGGAAAAGGGAATAGAGATGGGCTTCAACATGGTTCACACCGAGCAGCGGCTTGCCGAGTCGCAGGGCCAGCGCCTTCGCGGCGGACAGGCCCACGAGCAGGGAACTCGCGAGGCCGGGCCCGTAGGTCGCCGCAACGGCATCGATCTGTTCCCACGTCAGGCCGGCGTCCTGCACCGCCTGGCGGACAATCCCCGCGATCTCCTCGACATGGCACCGGGATGCAATCTCGGGGACCACACCCCCATACGGCCGGTGCCGGGCGACCTGGGTAAAAACCACGTTGGACAGAACGGTCCGGCCGTCTCGGACCACGGCCGCCGACGTTTCGTCGCAGGATGTTTCGATGCCCAGGACATTCATGGTTTCGATTGAAGGGGCGCGGTTCCCTGTTCAAGCGGGAGACTTCACAGCGCCGAACTGGCCATCTCCTGGAGCCCGTTTTGAGACTGGAAGATCATGACGCCCTTGAGGACATCGACCGCGCGCTCGAGCTGGATATCGCGGACATTCGCGTCCGTCGCCTCAGGATCCTCGACGGGCGCGCCCTCCGCCTTCGCCCTCCGGACCAGCAGCTTGCGCCAGTCTTCCGGCGACATGGGCACCACGATGTCCGGCTCGATGCCGTGTTCGTTGATGACCCGTTTGCTCGGCGTGTAGTACTTCGCCGTCGTCAGCCGGATGGCCGATCCGTCGTCCAGCGGAAGGACGCTTTGCACGGAGCCCTTGCCGAAGGTCTTTTCCCCCACGAGGATCGCCCGCTGGTGATCCTGCAGGGCGCCGGCCATGATCTCCGAGGCGCTTGCGCTGCCGCCGTTCACCAGGATCACCATCGGAAACTGAAGGTAGTGATAGCGCCCCTTGACGCGGAACGTCTGCTGGGGCTTTTCGTTGCGGCCCTGCGTATAGACAATCAGGTCGCCCCGCCTCAGGAATTTCTCGCTGACCTCGATCGCCGAGGTCAGGAGGCCGCCGGGGTTGTTTCGGAGATCGACGATCAACCCTTGAAGGCCTTCTTTCGTGAGTTTGTCGAGCGCGTCCTGCAGGGCATTGGCCGTCGGTTCGTTGAACTGGACGATGCGCAGGTAGCCGATCCCCTCCTCCAGCATCTTTACGTCTTTGACGCTGGGGACGTTGATTTTCGCCCGCACAATTTCGACGGTCCGCACTTCCTGCGTCTTGGGCCGCAGAATCTTGATCGTCACTTTCGAGCCCGGCGGTCCGCGCAGCTTCTTGACGGCTTCGGGCAACTGGAGGCCGTCCGTCGAGGCGTTGTCGATCTCGATGATCTTGTCGCCCGAGAGCAGGCCCGCCTTGAAGCCGGGGGTATCTTCCATGGGCGCCACGATGGTCAGCACACCGTCCTTGATGCTGATGACGATGCCCAACCCGCCGAACTCGCCGGCGGTGTCGTCCTTCATGTCCGCGTACATTTCCGGATCGAGGAACTGGCTGTGAGAATCCAGCGATTGCAGCATCCCGCGCATCGCGCCATACACGAGGTCCTGGTAGGAGGTCTTCTCGGGATCGACGTAGTGCTCGCGCACCTGCTCGAGGACCCGGGTGAACAGGGCCATTTTCTCGTAGGCGTTATCGCCCTCGCCCGCCGCAGGAGCTTGTGAGTAGAGGCGGGCCCCGACGACGAGGTTGCCCGCGAGCAGAATCGCGGGGATCAACCACAGCACCGCCCGGCCTATGGATCGAACCGACATTTTTTCAAGCCTCTCCAGACGAACATCCGGCAGTTCAATTCGAAGTCAATGCTTTATAGGTTAAACGTACACCTCATGCAATATCTGTAAACGGCCTGCCTCAAATCAACGGCCCCGATAATGTGTTGTCGAAGGGTGAAGGATGTCGGTACATTACTGCCGGTCCGGTGTACAATTAGATCACATGAAAGAGAGTCCTTCAGAAGAACGGCCCAGGCCAGTTTCCGGCAGCGCGGGGCAGGATTTCCCATTCCGGATGCAGAAACCCGCGCCCGAACGCGCCGCGGACGAGACCGTGGACGAGCGCCCGGTGCACACCCGGTCGCCGATTCACGATCCGTGGCGCCACATCCTCATGATGAACCTGCGGACGTTTATCATCGTCGCCGTGGGCATGAGCGTCTTCTTCATGCTGGCGATGTTCACGTCCATCCGGGCCTGGCGCATGAAGGAACTGCGCGCGACCAGCACGAAGCCCGTGGCCGCAACCCATTCCGAGGAATCCCCCCCGGTGGTCAAGGATCCGATCCGCCTCGGCGACATGAGCTGGGGACCGCTGGGCGGCAGTTCGCGGAAATCGACCGCCGACGCCGTTCACGCGGCGCTCCTGCTCACCACGCGCGCCGACGCCCTCGTGGCGTCGGGCGACACGCGGGAGGCGATCGATCTCTACACCGAGGCGCTCACCGTCTGGCCTCACCTGACCGCTGCGCGGATCAAGCTCGGCCGGCTTTACCTCTCGTTGAAGGACTACATCCGGGCGCAGGAATACCTGGAAGAGGCGGTCGAGAACGACCCCGGCGCGGCGGATCTCCTGAACGATCTCGGCGTGGCGTACTATCACCAGAGGCGGATCACCACGGCCATCAAGCAGTTCAAATCCGCCGTGCTGCTGGACAACCGTTACTCCCCAAGCTACTTCAACCTCGCGCTCTGCCACCTCTCGATGGCCGACCAGAACAGTTCCCGGGACTACCTGTACAAGTACCTCCTGCTCGTTCCGGACGACACGCGCGCCTTGAAACAGAAGGCATTCCTCGACGCGGCGGAAGGCGATTACACGAACGCCATGGCCACCCTGGAGAGGGCGATCATGGTGGATTCCAACTGGCCGGCCCTTCGGTTCGATGCGGCGGCCACTCTGGCCCTCATGGGCAAGGGCGACGAAGCCATTGCCCATCTTCAAGCGGCCGAAACGATGGCCTCGCCATCGGCCGTTTACCTCGTGTATCAGCAGCCGGCTTTCCGGGAGGTGCGCCTCTCGGAATCGGGACGCGCGTACCTGAAGGCGCTCGTGGAAAGGGCCCGGGATCGGGCCAGCTCAAAAGAAACCTACAACCCCCTGCGCGACGTGATCGAACCCATCGTGTCCGGCCCACAGGCCGATGAGGTCGTGAATGCGGAACCGGCCCGCGGACAGGAACCATGAAGCAGACGTCACAGGACATTTACGGGACAAACCGGAAACTGCCCGAGGTGGAGACCCTGTCCGATCAGGATCGTTTCGACCTGTTGAGAAAGCCCTGGACGGACGCCCGCCGACGTCAGCGCCGGGCCACGTTCACCCTCACGCTGGTTGTTCTGGTCATCCTGTCTCTGGTGGCCATCGTCGTCGTCCAGCAGTATTTCCTGTCCACAAAGTTATCGGGGAAAGGCGCGCCCAAGGCCGTTCCCGAACAGATCGTCACGTCACCGGCATTCGATGTCACGGCCGACACGCAGACGCAGCTGATGATGGACGAACTGTCAGAACTGAAAGACATCGAACTGCCCGAAAAAGGCGACATGCCCCTGAACACCCAGTGGGTCAAGCAGTCGGCGTATCAGCTGATCCAGGCGGAGAAGGCAACGCGCGAACAGCGGTATGAGGACGCGATCAAGGCCTACAAGAAGGCCCTGCTGATCTACCCGAAACTCCAGGGGATTCACCGGCAGCTCGGCCTGACGTACCTGCGTATGAAGGACTACGAGAATGCCGCGCCGGAATTCGAGCTGACGGCCAAGGAAGAACCGATGACGTACGGGCTCGCCAACAACCTCGGCGTTTCCTACCTCGCCCTCGAGGACTACAAGAAGGCCGAATCCAGCTTTCTCATGGCGATACAGTTGAACCCGCAGTACGCCCTCGCCTACTTCAACATGGCGACCCTGCATCTCCGGCTGGGCAATCACACCAAGGCGGCCGACTTCTTCGCGAAATACCTGTCGTTCAAACCGGATGACGTGGCGGCCACCCAGACCTACGCGATGGTGCTCGTCCAGTTGAAGCGCTGGGATCAGGCGGCGACGCTGCTGCAGGGGATCGCCACGGTGGCGCCGGACGTCGCGCCGATTCATTTCCGCCTGGCCGAGGCGCTGTCCCATACAGCCCGTCACGACGAGGCGATCGCTTCCTTGAAACGCGCCGTGAGCCTCGTGGATCCGCGGCAGGCGCTCGCGTGGATGTCCCGTCCGGAATTCGACGCCCTGCGAACGGATCCCGGATTCCGCCAACTGCTCAACGAACTGAGCGAAGTGAAGTGACGGAAACTGGGCCGGCATTCCCCGGCCCCTCGGTCGCCCCGGACACGATGCGCAGACTTCCCGACTCGTCCGTGCGCCATACGGATATTCCCCGGCGCGCCATCCGCGCCAGCACCCGCCGGTCCGGTGCCCCCTCCGTGTTGTCCGCTCCCACGCTGATCACCGCGCACGAAGGACCCGTCGCGGCGAGGAACGCGTCGGATCCCGTTCCCGTCGCCCCGTGATCGCCCACCACGAGGACATCGCAGGACAATTCCACCGGCTCCCGCAGAAGCGCAGACTCGACGGATCCGCCCGCACCCCCCATGAAAAGCATCGCGACCGGTCCGGAGGCAATCCGAAGCACCAGCGTGCCTTCGTCCGCGCGCCTTTGAACGGCATTACCGGCAGGATGCAGGACTTCCCACTCCGCGCTGTTCCCGAGATACCCGCCATTCCCCTTCTCCAACCGCCGGATCCGGACACCGCGCCGTGCCGCCTCCCTCATCAGTTCGCGATACAGCGGCGACGGGCCCGGAAACGGCGTGCACCATAATTGCGAGACCGGGATGGCTTTGAGGATTTCGGCAGCTCCGCCGATATGCTCCGAATCTCCGTGCGTCAGCACGAGCGCCTCCAGGCGATCAACGCCCTGCCGCCGGAGATGCATCGCCACGTCTCCCGCGCGGAAACGAGCCCCCGCGTCCAGCAGGACGTCGGCCGATCCCGGCACGTTCACCAGCACCGCATCCCCATGCCCCACATCGAGCACGTCCACGACCATCCGATCGTCACGCGCGGCCAGGACCACGCTTCCGGCCGCGGCCAGCACGGCCACCGCCGCGACAAACCATCGGACCCGGCCCCGGGTCACGAGGATCCCGACGAGCGCACCGTACCAGCACGCCATCCAGAGCCACGACGGCGATTCGATGAACGCATGGCCGCCGGGGATATCCGCCGTCCAATCCACCCAGGCGAACATCAGGGAGATGAATATGCGGTTCGCGTGGTTGAAAACTTCCGCGAGAAGAGGAAAAACGGAACCCGCGACAAGCGACAGAACTCCCGTCAGCAGGACCAGCGATGAGATCGGAATCACGAGCAGGTTGCCCAGCAAGCCGACCGGGGATACGACATTGAACGTGCGCGCGGACAACGGGGTTGTGACGAGCCAGGCGGCGATGGAGGCCACGGCCAGCGAAGCCGCGTAGAGTCCGGCAGCCCGCCCCCAGCGCTTCCAGAACGGAGCCGGCTGAACCTGCCACGGATCGGCGGCCAACGCCGCGCGAACCGGCCGCATCCAGAGCGGATACAGCGTCATCAGGCCGGCCACGGCGACAAAGGAAAGAAGGAACCCGATGTCGAAAATCTGGGCCGGATTGAACGCCAGAATCAGCAGAGCCGCCGCCGCGAGAGCGGAAGGGCCGTCCGGCTTGCGCGAGACCAGCGGGGCCGTCCAGAAGACAACGGCCATCACACACGCGCGCATCGCGCTGGCGCTCATCCCCGTGCCCACCGTGTAGGCCACGAGCGCCGGCGCCAGCAGAAGGACCCAGTACTGACGCGAGAATCCGAGCCCCTTGAGAAAGGCCATGATCAGCACGCCCAGGACCACCACGTGCATCCCGCTGATGGCCACGACGTGCAGCGTGCCCGTCAGAGAGAACGACCGGTACAATGCGTCCGGCAATTCCTGCCGGTACCCCAGGATCAACGCGCGCAGGAGCCCGGCCTGCAGGGGGAAGCTCTCCAGTCCGCGGCCCAGGATGTCATAGCTGGCGCGACGGCCGCGAAGGCACCACGTCACCGGCGCCAGTCCGTGTCCGTCCGACACAAACCGCGCGGACGTCGGATCGGGGACAAGATCGTAGCGAGGCCGGTTCATGTTCCGGGGGCCGGGGTCCACGCTCGTCACGAGCCCGGACAAGACCCATCTCTCCCCGTAGCGCGCGGCGCGCGTCCCCGTCTGCGTTTTCCACCACACGGCCAGTTCACCGCGTCCCCGTTGCCAGCCTTCCACCCTCCGCACAGCTTCGAGCCGGAGCGTGAACTCGCGAACCTCCTCACCCTCCCGCCGCCCCGCGCGCACAACGGGGTCGGAGGAGACGACGCCCACGATTTCCATGTTTTCCCGCGGCCGGTCCATCAGGTTCCGCAGCTCGCGGCCGGAAACAGGCTGTACGGACAACGCGGCGTTGGCCCAGCCGGCAAACAGAACGGCGCACCACAGGAGGGGGACCGATATCCGCCAGCGGATTCGCAACGCCGCAATCAGGACGCACAGACCGGCCATCGCCAGGATCGGGATGGCAGGAACAGATACGAGAAAACCCATGATCGTGCCGAGGGCAAAGAAGGACATCGCACCCAGAATCGGACGGCGAGTGAGCGAATCCGCCCTGTCCCCTCCTTCGGATTCAATTGGAAACACCGGGTTCACGGACGCGACGAATCCGGGACTCCCTTGCCGGCCTTCGCAAGGCGGTATTCCAACGTTCGGATCGTTTCGTTCAACCCAGGGGTGGACGGTTGGATATCCTGGGCGTTCCGCAGCTGCCGCAGCGCCTCTTCCAGCATTCCCTTCTTTTCGTAGGCGAGAGCCAGGTAGTAATGAACCGTGAAGTTGTCCGGACGAAGCTCGATGGCCCTGGACCAACTGGCGATCGCTTCATCGACCTGCCCCTGCGAAGCCAGCACCATGCCCAGATTCTGATGTGCATCCGCCATGCCCGGTTGCAGGGCGATGGCCTTCCTCATACACTGGATCGCGTTGGTGGCGTTGTTCAACCGCGCGAAGACGGTCCCCTTCAGGTTCCACGCCACGGCCATGGTCGGCTTTCGTTCAATCGCCTTGGTAACTGTGCGCAAGGCCATTCGAATCTGGCCGGCATCCATTTGGGCGCTGGCCATGCCGTAATACGCCTTTGCGCTGGGCGTCCGCTGCACGGCGGTGGTCCAGAGACTGTAGGAATCCCCCCAGATTGCCGCGTACGACCAGTTCAACGCAACCAACTCGAGAAGGACAACGCATGGCAATACAACGGCCACGGCACGCCTGACGGGGATGGTCAGCCCACGAGCCACCAGAATCCGCCACGCCCCCACAGCCAGACCGGCCAGACCCAATGACGGCAGATAGGTATAGCGATCGGCCACGTGACGGAAAGGGAGCACGGGCAGGATGGAGACAACAAAGAAAAGCCATAGGAACAAAGGCCATCGGCGGCCGCGAAAACAGACGACAAGAAAGAGGACGGGTGCCAGCAGCACGAGTGCCGCACTCAGCAGGTGAGGAACCGAACTCCAGACAGCATTCTCCTGCGCCGGGTACAGAGGAGAAAGTTCCACAGGCCATACCGTTTTCCACAAGTAAAACACGAGGCTGTAAGGGAACATCCACAGCGTCTGTGCCTGCCCGACATCATTCAGCGGCGTGCGAGCGTGGTCCCCAATGGCGCGCAGACCGATCAGCACCGCACCCAGGAACAGCGGCAGTTTCTCCGTCACCAACCTTACCGCTCGACGCCAGCAGAAAGGACGGAACGGATCAAGCCGCCGAAGGACGAACACGTCACACAGAAGCATGATGACAGGGAGCGTGACCGCCATGGACTTCGAGAGCATGGAGAGAAAGCCCAGGACCGTGAATCCAAGATACAACCCCCTGCTCCGCCGGTCCGCATCGTCCACCCATCGGACATAGACGACCAGCGAGGCCAGGTAGAAGAACCCGTACAACACATCCTTGCGTTCAGAAATCCACATGACCGATTCCACTCGCTGTGGATGGAGGGCGAAGAGCGCCGATGTCAGAACAGCTCCCGCCACGGCCCAACCTCCCGTCCATCTCCCGGAGCCATGCCGGCGAAGGAGGCACAGGGCCAGCACATAAGCCAGTACGGCATTGGCGGAATGAAGCAGGTTGTTTGTGAGATGATACCCCAGGGGATTCAAGCCCCAGACGAGGCGATCGGCCACGTAGCTGAGCCAAACCATGGGCTTGTAATCGGAAACAATGGACGCGGTGAACATCCACAGGAAATCCTCCGCGCTCAACCGGAACAGATGATGGTTCTTAACGATGTTCTCTTTGTCGTCCCAATGCAGAAAGTCATAGCCCAGCGAACTGCTGTAGATACTGAAAACCAACGCCGCCAGCAGAATCGGAATCCATACCAGGAAACGAGAATCCAGGGAGGGATAAGCATTGGCCCCGCGGCAGTCAGACGCATCCTGTTCGCTTGCTGGCATAGACTACGAGCCGAAGGGCCCCACGGTGTAAAACCTCCGAACGCACCCGCCACACCCTCAGTCGGCCTGGCCCGCCTTATTCCAGAAGAAACCGAGCGGATGGTGATGCCCGACAGCCCGCGCGTGGAGGATGGACTGACGGACAAAATCCTTTGCCTTCCCCACCGCGTCCTTGAGCAAATCGCCCCGGGCCAGATACGCCGTGATGGCCGCGGAAAATACGCAGCCCGCCCCATGGGTCTGCTCCGCCTTCGCCCGCGCCGATTTAAAGATGTGTTCCTCGCCCTCGTCGTAAAGGACATCCACAACCTCGTCGCCCGGCAAGTGCCCTCCCTTGACCACGCAGGCCACATCGAAGCGGTCGCCGATCTCGCTCGCCGCCGCCCGGATTTCCTCGAGCGACTTGATGCCGTGTCCGCACAGGATCTCGGCTTCGTGAAGGTTCGGGGTGATCACCCTCGCCTGCGGAATCAACTCCGCGCAAAGCGTGTCGATGGCGTCCGTCTTCAAGAGCCGCGCGCCGGACTCGGACACCATCACCGGATCAACCACGAGGATCGGAATACCCTGCCGGACATCATCGGCCGCAACGGTCTTGATGATCTGCGACGAGTACAGCATGCCCGTCTTCGCCGCCGCCAGGGGGAACCCATCGCAAACAGCCTTGATCTGGCGATCCACCATTTCGGCGTCAATGGGCTGAATACCCGAGACGGACGACGGATTCTGCGCGGTGACGCACGTGATGGCCGACGTGCCGAAGACGCCGAGGGCCGCGAACGTCATCAGATCCGCCTGTATTCCTGCCCCGCCGCCGCTGTCCGACCCCGCGATTGTCAGCGCGACCGGCACAGGGGAACCCGTTTCCGAGGAGTTGATTTTCATCGAACACCGAGGGTAGAGAAATCGCGCGGACAGTCAAGACAGGAGGCGACGAAATCGTTCCCGCAACTCTCCAATTTGATGTTTGACAAGGCAGTGTCACCTTTCTATTTTCGCCTCAGAAACTAACGCTCATTCCTTTACAGGAGATCGACATGGCTAAGGCGCTGAAGCCATTGGTGGTTGTCTTGCTGGTCCTCAGTTTGATTTCCCTCGTCCTGGGCACCATCCTTTTCCTCCAGCGTGGAGAGATCAAGGATCGCGTTCTGAAGAACGAACAGGCGGTCGTCAAGATCGCCGAGAACCTCCACATGGACGGGCTGGACACGGCCAAGCTGGCCGAGCAGCTGAAGGACACGAAGGCCATGCAGGTTGCCCTCGACAGCGTCTCCGTCTCCGCAATGAACCGCTACGAGGAATTGCAGAACACCAAGACGGACCTCGAGAACAAGACAGCGGAGTTGGACAAGACCACCAAGGAACTCGCGACCACGAAGACAGAACTGGCCGCCGCGCAGACCAAGGTCACGGAAATGACGGATGCCCTGGCCCAGAAGGAAGCCGAAGTGGCGCAAGCCAAGAGCCAGGTCGACCAGCTTGAGCAGGACAAGACGGCTCTCCAGACCCAAATCGACGACCTGAACAACCAGCTGGTCAAGGCCGAGGAAGAAATGCGGGATCTGCAGGACCAGGTGGCCACGTTGGACAAGATCGTCAAAGAGACCACCCCCACGGGCAACCGCCCGCTCCCGCTCGGGCTGACAGGGAAAATCACCGTCGTCAACTCCGACTGGAACTTCGTTGTGCTGGATATCGGCAGCGAGTCAGGGCTCGTTCGCGACGCGCAGATGCTGGTCCACCGCGCTGACAAACTCATCGGCAAGGTGCGAATCTCGAACGTTCAGAAGGATATGGCGATAGCAGAAATCATGACCGACTGGGAGCAATCCCCCATTCGAGAGGGCGACTATGTTCTCTACTAAGATCGCCGGCTGGCTCACGGTCGTGACGGCCGTTTGCTTCCTCATCCTGATCGTTTTCCAGGTGTCGGAACTGATGTCCTACGGGTCCGCGCCGTCCGTCTGGCCGACCGCACCATGAAGAAGTTCGTGATGGCCGCCATGCTGAAAACTCTCTGCATCCTGCTCGCCTTGGGACTGTGCGTCCTGTCCTTGAGCGGTTGCGCGACGGTTGACAACAACGACGACAGCGGCTCGGATCTTCCCTGGAATACGCCCCAGCCCTGGGAAAGCGCCCCCTCCATCCCCGGCCTCGACGGCATGGGCGGCTAACACTTCCAAGCCCTGGAAAAAACATTCAGCCATTTTCCAAGGATTGGAAAATGGGAACACTCAACGCCGAAGTAAGCAAACAGGGCTCCGTATTCCCCTCACCCACTTCGGCGTTCAACGTTGGGCGTTCGACGTTCCCGCCGTTACCGCAGCCCCACAGGGAGGCGGAACCACGAATTCACGAATGAACGCGAATTGGAGACGGGAACAAAGGCAATGAATCCAATGTCCCGTCTTCTTGTTTTGGTGACCGTGTTCAAGTCATCGTTCGACCCTGAAAGGGTCCCGCAAGGGCGTTGCGCAACCCTTTCAGGGTTGATGATTATGGTGATCGTTGCTCCCGGCGTATGAACGCCGGGCTGCGAGGCAGGAACACTCGGCTATTCTCCAGGGATTAGAGAACGCAAACGCTCAACGCCGAAGAAAGCACACCGGGAGCGCAGAACACCCCTCACCCACTTCGGCGTTCAGCGTTGGGAGTTCGGCGTTCGACGTTCCCGCCGTTACCGCAGACCCATCTCGATCATCTTCTCGGCGATCTGGATCGCGTTCTGCGCCGCACCCTTCCAGATGTTGTCTCCGGCGCACCACAGCACGAGCCCGTTATCCACGCCCTGATCCTTGCGGATGCGGCCCACGAGCACGTCGTAATTGCCCGAGGCGTGAATCGGCATCGGGTACTTCGCGTTTTTCGGATCGTCCACGACCTTCACGCCGGGCTCCTTCTCGAGAATCGCGCGAGCCTGCTCGGGCGAGATCGGCTTCTCGAACTCGACGTTGATCGCGATGCTGTGCCCGTTGATCACCGGCACGCGCACGCAGGTGTTTCCGACGCGGATGGAGGAATCGCCCAGGATCTTGTGGGTCTCCTTCCTCATCTTGACCTCTTCGGTCGTCTCGCCGGAGTCGTCCTTGAACGATCCGACGCACGGAATCACGTTGAAAAGAATCTGGTGCGGATACACCTCGCGCGGCAGCGGCTGCCCGGCCGCCCACGCGCGCGCCTGGGCCTCCAGTTCCTTCACCGCGGGAGCGCCGGTGCCCGACACCGCCTGGTAGGTGCTGGCGGTGATGCGCCGTATCTTCGCGGCGCGGTGCAGCGCGGCCAGCGGCATCAGCGCCACAATCGTGCTGCAATTCGGATTGGCAATCAGGCCCTGGTGCCCCTTCAACGCCTCGGCATTGATCTCGGGGATCACGAGAGGGACGCGCGGGTCCATGCGGAAATCGTCGCCGTTGTCGATGACGATACAGCCGCGCTTGGCGGCCTCCCACCCGAGCGTTTGAGACGCGCCCTTGGCGCCCTCGGTACCCGCGAAAAAGGCGAAATCCACGCCCGCAAAAGCCTCGGGAGAACCGACCTTCACCGGATAGCTCACGCCGTCGATCACTTCCGAGCGCTCGCTGCGCGCAAAGATCGTCAGGCTGCCCGCCGGGAACTTCCGCGCCCGCAGCAGACGAACCATTTCGGTGCCAACCGCGCCGATGCCTACAACCACTACCGTGTATTTCTTCATGATACCTACTCCGCCACTTTGCTTGCCACCAGGTCGCCCACTTCCGTCGTGGAATGCCCCATCTTCCCGGCCGCCATGCTCTTCATTTTATTGGCCGTAACATACATCACGGCCGACTCGATTGCCACCGAGGCCTTCTCCTCGCCCAGCGTCTGAAGCATCATCGCGCCGGCGCCCACCGCGGCCAGCGGGTTGATGATGTTCTTGCCCGTGTACTTCGGGGCCGAGCCGCCGATCGGTTCAAACATGCTGACGCCCTCGGGATTGATGTTCCCGCCCGCGGCGATTCCCATCCCGCCCTGCGTAATCGCGCCGAGGTCGGTGATGATGTCGCCGAACATGTTGCCGGTGACAATCACGTCGAACCACTCGGGGTTCTTCACCATCCACATGCACGTCGCGTCCACGTGGTAGTACTCGCGCTTGACGTCCTTGTAATCGCGCTCGCCCATCTCGTGGAACGCGCGCTCCCACAGGTCGTACAGGAACGTGAGCACGTTGGTCTTGCCGCACAGCGCGAGCGTGTTGTGCTCGCCCTTGCCGCGCGCCTTCTTCCCATGCTTGCGGGCATACTCGAAGGCGTACTTCAGGCAGCGGTCCACCTGGAACCGCGTGTAGACTCCGCTCTGCACGGCCACCTCGTGCGGCGTCCCCTTCATCGTCACGCCGCCCGTGCCCGTGTACGAATCGCCGGTGTTCTCGCGGACCACCACGTAGTCAATGTGCTCGGGGCCCTTTCCCTTCAGGGGGCACTCGACCCCGGGGTAGAGCCGGACCGGGCGCAGGTTGATGTACTGGTCCAGATCGAAGCGAAGCTTCAGCAGGATCCCCTTTTCAAGAATGCCCGGCTTGACGTCGGGATGGCCGATGGCGCCCAGCAGAATCGCATCGTGCTTGCGAAGTTCGTCGACAGCGTTCGCCGGCAGGACCTCGCCGGTCCGAAGAAAACGCGCGCCGCCGAAATCATAGTCGGTGAAATTCAGTTTGAAATTGAACTTCGCGGCGGCCGCCTGGAGGACCTTCACGGCCTCCCGGGTCACTTCCGGACCTGTACCGTCGCCGCCGATTACCGCGATGTTGTAGCTCTTGCTCATGTGTTTCATCCTTTTTTTCCGTGCCCAGACGGGCGCAGGACTGTATCAGGCATGCCGGACAAAACAAGAACAAACAAAACCGGGATAGGGAAGACATCGCTCTCGTTCTCGTCCTCGTCGTCGTACTCGTACTCGATTACCCTCTCTCGCTATGAATCGGTCCTCCGCGGGACAAGGGAAACCGATTCCAATAGCAGAGATGCAGCCGCGTCACGGAGGGACGCGTCGAACCGCGTCGGCCTCGTGGAACTTCCGCCTTCGCAAGAGCGCCGGCGCGACAAGCGTCCGACGGCTACAGAACGGCACCGGTGTGGCATCCGCTCTGCGAGCGGATTGTCGGGGCGGCTCACAGAGCCGCTGCCACACCCCATCTGCCCGCGATCGCTGACATCATCAGGATCAGGGTCAGACAGCATGAAAGGCGGTTAGCCCGCGATCCGTGGTAGCGCGCGACTGAAATCATCCGGCTGGTAATCGGGGCGATAGCACAGCGGTCTGGTTTGATTCTCAAGGAACGTAAGGTACAGCAGGAAGGAGTTCAGATACGCTGAATCCGTGACCGCCACGTACAGATCCAGATTGCCGGCGGCATCGTAGTTGAAGAACTCCTTGTGCGATTCGCTGTGCTCACTTGCGTCAGCCGATACTGCGCGTCATAGGTGTAGTTGATCATCGTGCCGGCCAGAGCAGATGTGGCGAAAACCACCAAAGCCAAGATCAGCAGCGACGAAATGTATTTCATATCAATCTCCAAGCTGGAGCTTCTCTTCGCCATTTCTCAGCCAGTCAATCATCGCCATTAGGGCCGACTCCCGTTGCTCAACTCTTCCCTCCAGGAGGGCCAATCTTCATCTCGCGGATTAACCCGGTTTCGGATCAAGAACAACCTGATACCCGCGCGAGAGCAGATACCGCGTGGTTCTCTCCAAAGCCAAATCGATCCTTGACTGGTCGGCCTCGGTCGCATCTATCGGCCTGAAGTCAGTGTTGAGAGCTTGCCCTCCAAGAACGATGATATTCTGTCCCTTTGATGTGTCGGCGTCGAAAGCAAAAAGAATAATCCCCAAGGAGTCTTCATAGCGAAGAGTCCTGCCAATGCGACCGAGTTGCACCTTATAGTCTGCTATTGAGTCCATGGCCTTGGTACGAAGTGGTAGTTGATTGTTACAGTGCCCTTGTTAACGTTATTAATCAACTCCGGCAGTTCATATTCCCAAAAGGTATTGCCTGCTCCGGTAGTACCTACGTAAACGTCAGCAACCCCCTTGG
>CALMZY010000203.1 GCA_937870865.1 uncultured Lentisphaerota bacterium
TGTAGATTCTTGCGCGGCTTTATTCACGGAGATTGCCCATGTCACACACCTCTTTCTGCGCAGCGAGCGACCCGGAGCGGCAGGCGATGCTCGAGGCCATCGGTGCGAAGTCCTTCGACGACCTGTTCGTGGACGTGCCGAAGGAGTACCAGGCGGATTCGTTCAACGTGCCGGAGGGCCGTTCGGAGCTGGAGGTCATGCAGGCCCTTCGCGGGCTGGCCGCGCGGAATTCCAGCCGCCTGATCAATTTCTGCGGCGCCGGGTTCTACGATCATTTCATTCCTGCCGCCGTCGACTCGCTGGCCGGCCGCGGCGAGTTCTTCACCGCGTACACGCCCTACCAGCCCGAGGCGTCGCAGGGCACGCTCCAGGCCATTTACGAGTGGCAGACCGCCATCGCGCGGCTGACGGAAATGGAGGCGGCCAACGCGTCGCTCTACGACGGCGGCACCGCCCTGTTCGAGGGCCTGATGATGGCGCTCCGCATCACCGGCCGCAACCGCGTGCTCGTGGACGAAGGGGTCAGCCCGATTTACCGGACGATGCTCCGCTGCTACACGAAGAATCTCTCGATCGAATACGAGGAAATCCCGGTCTCGACCGGCCTGGCCGACAGAACCGAGTTTCAGAAGAAGCTCAACAAGGACGTCGCCGCGGTCCTCCTCCAGAACCCGAATTTTTTCGGATGCATGGACGATCTTTCCGACCTGGTCGAGTCGGCGCACGCGGTCGGCGCGCTCGCCGTGTTCTCCGCCTACCCCCTCGCGATGGGCATCGTGAAGACGCCGGGCGCGATGGGAGCGGATGTTGTCACCGGCGAAGGCCAGAGCCTCGGCCTGCCGCTGTCGTTCGGCGGACCGTACCTCGGGTTCATGGCGACGCTAAAGAAGCACGTCCGCAAGATGCCGGGCCGGATCGTCGGCGCCACCAAGGACGCCCAGGGCCGTCGGGGTTTTGTGCTGACCTTGCAGGCGCGCGAACAGCACATCCGCCGCGAAAAGGCGCTGTCGAACATCTGCACGAACGAGGCGCTCTGCGCGCTCCGGGCGCTGATGTATCTCTCGCTCATGGGGAAGCGCGGGCTGGTGGAAGTCGCCCGGTTGTGCGCCGCGCGCGCGGCCTACGCGCGCAAGCGGCTGAAGAACATCGACGGCGTCCGGCCCACCTTCGCCCAGAACTACTTCAACGAGTTTGCCATGACATTGCCGTGTGATGCATCGGACGTTGTCAGTGCGCTGATTGACCAGGGAATTGCAGCCGGTTTTCCTGTCGGGCGTTACTACAAGGGAATGGAAAACGTCCTGCTCCTCGCGTTCACGGAGAAGCGGACGAAAGAAGAGATCGACGTGCTAGCGGCAAAGCTGGAAGCGGTACTATGAAGAAGTGCCCGCAGATGACGCAGATGAAGAAAGAATCTGCGTCTATCTGCGTGATCTGCGGGAAAGGAATGTATGAAACTGATCTATGAAAAGAGCTCTCCAGGCCGCCGTGCGGTCCAGGTTCCGCCGCTGAAAGAGGATGAGTTTCCCCGGATCGACAAGTGTATGCTGCGCGAGAAGCCCGCGGAATTGCCGGAGTTGTCCGAGATCGAGATCGTGCGCCATTTCACGGAGCTGTCCCGCCGGAATTTCTCGGTCGACACGCACTTCTACCCGCTCGGCTCCTGCACGATGAAGTACAACCCGAAGGC
>CALMZY010000204.1 GCA_937870865.1 uncultured Lentisphaerota bacterium
AAGCTCGCGCGGGAAACGATCCTGAAAAAACATCACGCCTTCCAACGACTCTTGAAGCCGTTGCCGGTGTTCAACCCGTTCGCCGACTTGCTCACGTTCACGGATGAGCGGCTGCTGACCCGGCGCGACCAGCCGAAATATCTGGCGCTCATTGAAACGATCGCGTTCCTGCACCAGATGCAGAAGCCGGTGAAGCAACTCGCCGAAGACGGCCGCGCCTTCGATTACATCGAAGTCAGCTTGCGGGACATCGCCCTGGCGAACGAGTTGGCCGTGGAGATCCTGGGCCGATCGCTCGATGAACTCAGCGGCCCGAGCCGCCGACTTCTTCTTTTAACCGAAGAACTGGTTATGGCCCGCGCGAGAGCGCGCGGGGAGGCTGCGGCTTCGATCCCGTTCACGCGGCGCGAACTGCGGGAACACACGCGATGGAGCGACTACCAAATCAAGACGCACGTCCGGCAACTGGAAGAGCTCGAGTACCTGGTGCCGGTGTCCGGGCGCTTCGGCCAGCAGTATCAGTACCGGCTGGCGTGGGACGGCCAGGGCAAGGAGGGGCAGCCGTTCGTGCTCGGAATCAAGAGCGTGGAGCAACTCCGCCGCGAGGCTCAAAGTCTCGGGCTGGCTGCGAACTCCGCCTACGCTCCGGGAGCTACGGCGGACAGGCTGGAGGGGTCAAAAGGCGACCTGGAGGGTTGAAACGACAACCTGGAGGGCACCTGTCGGGCGAGGCTTTACGATGCAAGCGACCGAACAACAAGCACCTGTGAAAAACCTGGCGGAGAACGCGGGAACACCCTGCGCGCGCGAGGAAGCGCTGAACGTCTTCCGGGATCATCTGAAAGTGTTGAAGCGCTCGCCCGCGACGCTGGCCGGGTACACCGACGGCCTGAAGCTGTTCTTCGCGTTCCTCGATCAAAAAGGCATCAGAGACTTTCGCGCGGTGCGTCGGGCGGACATCCAGGCGTATCAGGCGGCGCTGGTCGCATCCGGCCGCTACGCGACCAACACGATCCATGTCCGGCTTCGCGCCGTGCGCCGGTTTTACGAATACCTCGACCGCGCGGGAAAAATCCTGATCAATCCGGCCTTGGGCTTTCCGCTGCCCAAGCTCGAAAACCGACTGCCGCGCACCGTCTTGACCCTCGGAGAAATGCGCCGGCTGTTGAACGCGCCCGACACCTCGACGCTCGCGGGCATCCGCGACAAGGCCATGTTGGAAGTCTTCTACTCCACGGCGATCCGGCTGGGCGAACTCTGCGCGCTTTCCATTTACGACGTGGACGTGAACGGCGGCTTCTTGCGCGTGCATTCCGGCAAGGGCGCGAAAGACCGGGTTGTCCCGATGGGCCACAAGGCGACGCAGTACGTTAAAGAATACCTGCGCCACGTGCGCGGCCAGTTCACGAAGAACCGGAGAGACGAGCGGACGCTGTTCGTCGGAAAACAGTGGGGGACGCCGATCAATCCGCAGATCGTCGGAATCCTGGTGCGGCAGTACGCGAAGAAAACGGGTCTCAAGAAGCGCGTGACGCCGCACGTGTTCCGCCACACGTGCGCGACGCACTTGATGGCCGACGGCGCGGACGTGGTTCACGTTCAGCGGTTGCTCGGGCATTCCTGCATCAGCACCACGCAGATTTACACGCGGGTTGCCGCGCGGGAAGTGAAGCAGACGCACCGGAAGACCCACCCGCGCGAGCACGACGCCGAGCCGGTTCCTTCGTCCGTCGCAGGCCCGTTCAAAGGCCCGTACAAGAAAGACCCGGCGTCATGACAACCGACGAACTCATTGAAAAATACGCCGAGCACTTGCGCGCGCTCAATCGCTCGCCCAAGAACATCCGGACGCACGCCCGGCGCGTGCGCCGGTTCTTCGAGTTCGCCGCCGGGCGCGGCGTTCACGAGCCCGCCGACGTGACGGCGGCGCTCGTGCTCGACTATCAGAAACACGTGTCGAACGAAATCAACCCGCGCGGCACGATCAGCACGGCCAGCACGCAAAACCAGCACATCGCCGTCCTGGCCGTGTTCTTCCGCTACTTGCGGCAGGCCGAATATGCGATCCACGACCCGACGCGCGAGATCCAATACGCCAAGGTCCCGCAACGCCTGCCGCGCGCGATCATGACCCTGCAGGAGGTTAAGAAGTTGTTGCGCCAGCCCGACGTCAACACCGTCCTGGGCTACCGGGACCGCGCCATCATGGAAGTGCTCTACTCAACCGGCGTTCGCCGCAATGAACTGCTGAGCTTGCGCGTCGAGGACGTGAATCTTGAAGGCGGCTTCGTCATGGTGCGCCAGGGCAAGGGACTGAAAGACCGCGTGGTCCCGCTCGGGACCATCGCGGCCCGGTACTTGGAAACCTATCTCAACGGCATCCGGCCCGAACTGCTCAAGCGCGGCAGCGATCCTTCGACGGCGGCGCTGATCGTCAGCGGCCGCGGCCGGGTCCTCTCACGTAACACGCTGGCCGCGATGGTCGAGAAGTACGCCCGGCTGGCGGGCATCAAGCATCCCGTGACGCCGCACACGTTCCGGCACACGTGCGCGACGCACATGATCCGCAACCGCGCGGGCATCCGGCACGTTCAGGAAATGCTCGGACAC
>CALMZY010000205.1 GCA_937870865.1 uncultured Lentisphaerota bacterium
CACCGGCACTCCGCTCGTCATGCCGACGGTCGTATTGAGAACCAATTCGGCCCCGCGGAACCACTGCACGGTCGTGCGAATCTTGCCGTCCCTGGAGCCGGACGCGGCAATGCTGAGCCGGAAGCCGTGGCCCAGATCAATCGTCGATTGACCCGGAAGATTCAACAGCACGGAGCCTTCCCCGTAATGCCGGTAATACTCGAAACCGAAAATGCGGCGCAGCTTGTACTCGACCTTGTCCAGGCGCGAATCCAGGGGCGCGGGATCGTTGGACGCGAGGATCATGGTGGCCTGGATGCTCACCGGCTCCGCAGACGACGTCGCGGCCGCGGTCAGCAGACAGGCGAGACCCAGGAGGACTGTCACGAACATCCGGCTTGTCTCATGAGCCCGCATGTTTGCCTTTCTTGCCGTTCGCTTCGACCACCCAGATCACAGTCCATCCCGACTCCGAATCCTCGTACACCATCGGCATGGCATCAGGCAAGCCGGTTTCAACGAACTCGACCTGCGTGCCGCCGGCGCGAACCTCGCCCAAACCGCCCTTCCGACCACCCAGGAACAGACCGGCGCCCAGAACCATGACCACCAGTGCCGCGGCCGCCCAGCGCAAAGTCGCGCCGGCTACCCACGATTCCTCCGCCTCGTATCGCTCCTCCTGCTCCTGGCGAATCGCGCGCCGCACGTCCGCCCAGGCCGCATCCGCCGATTTCAAGCCGGGGACCGGCCGGCCCCTCAGCCTGGTGCCGACCGCGACCCAGTCCTCGCGGGCCTTGAAGCATGCCGGGCACTTGTCCAGATGTTCGTGAAGCCGGGCCGCGCGACGGGCCGAAAGCTCGCCGTCCAGGTCCAGGCTGATCCACTTCCGGGCTTTTTGGCAATTCATCGCAACTCTCCCAGCTTCTCCTGCATCTTCCTGCGCGCGTAGAAAATCCGGGACATGACCGTGCCCTTCCGGCACCGCGTGATCCTCGCGATCTCCTCGTACGACAGCCCGTCCACCTCGCGAAGGATCAGGGCCGTTCGATGATCGGGCGACAACGACTCGAGCGACTTCTCGAAGACCTCGCGAATCTCGGACTGCGTCAGCTCCCGATCCGGCCGCGGATTCTGGCTCGCCGCGCGATCGAGGTCCGGATTGACTGCCGGCTCCACGCCGTCCACAAGCGCGTCCTCGCGCAGGCGCGCCTTGTGGCGCAGGAAATCGAGGCTGGTGTTGCAGGCAACCCGGTACACCCAGGTGAAGAACCTCGCATCCTCCTTGAAACTGCCCAGCTTGTTCCAGACCTTGACCCATGTCTGCTGGGCCAGCTCCGCGGCATCTTCCGCATTGTTCACCATCCCGTAGGCCAGGTTGTATACGCGTTGATGGTACATCTTCACCAGTTCCCCGAACGATTCCTCGTCCCCCGCGCGCGCCTTGTTGACCAGACGCTCGACAGCAGCCGCCTCCGCCGCGCGGTCTTCCGAAGAATTAGACGGGTCTGGCAACGCTCTATTCACGCGGGCCAGAGTAATCCCATCGCTTTTCCCTGTCCACCTAGTACAAGCGTTCTCCAGAACGCTTGTACTAATATATGGAAAGAAATCAGGACGCTGGTTTTCCGGGAAAAAATGGAATTATTTTCAAAAAAAGTGCTGTAGTATGTCTGCATGGCCTTTGAATCCGAATACTTGAGACGCCAGGAGATCGCCAACAGCGTGACGCACGGGCTGGGCGTCGCCTTGAGCGTCGCGGGCCTGGTTGTCCTGGTCGTCCTCGCCAGCCTGCACGCCACCGTGTGGCACGTCGTCAGCTTCAGCGTTTACGGCGCGTCCCTCGTCCTCCTCTACACGTCCTCCACCCTCTACCACAGCTTCCGGTCGCCCCGGCTGAAACAAGTCTTCCACATTCTCGATCACTCCTCGATCTACCTGCTGATCGCCGGCAGCTACACGCCGTTCGTGCTGGTCAATCTGCGCGGCGGCTGGGGCTGGAGCCTGTTTGGAGTGATTTGGGGCCTGTCGCTGGCCGGCATCCTGGTGAAGGCCTTCTTCACCGGCCGCTTCAAGATCCTTTCCACGTCCATCTACCTGCTGATGGGATGGCTGATTGTCATC
>CALMZY010000206.1 GCA_937870865.1 uncultured Lentisphaerota bacterium
CTTCATGGGGCCTCCTGTTTTCCGGATAGAAGGAGAAGTTAGGAAATGCGGGAGCCGAAACAGGATTTATTTATGCGCCACGATCGAAGAGGACGGCGCGCGGAACCGATCGAGCGCGCGGTTCAGCCAGTGCACGTAATCGTGCATGGCTTCGAAGACGCCAGCCGCCTGATCGGCGAAGTTCTTTTGCCGGAGCCGCGAATCCTGGAAATCCGTCCATATTTCGAAACTCGTGAGCTGAAGCAGATCGATGTCCGGATGGTCCCGCGGCACATCGCGCGGCGCCGTCTTGAGGCGGCGGCCGGGCAGCGTCCGCCCAAACAGCTTCACGAACCGCGGGCGCGAGATGATCCTGCGCAGGGACGCGCTGTCGTCAAGGATCGCCTGCCGGACCGCCTTCAATTCCCGCGCCGGCGGAAAGTACAACCCGCCCGCCAGCATGCACGCGCCCGGCTGAACGTGAACGTAATACCCGGCCCGGTCCGCGTTGCGGCCGCGGTCGGTCATGTACGCGCCGAAATGAATCTTGTACGGCACCTTGTTGGCCGAGAACCGGACATCCCTGTGGATCCGGAAGAGGCAATCCACGGGATCCAGCTCGATTATGGGCGGATCGAAGCCTGCAATCCCGGCGATGACCCGGTCCACCACGTCGAGCACGTTCGCTCTCGCCGCCTCGTACTCGCCACGATGCTCCTCGAACCACCGGCGGTTGTTGTTCTGCTTCAGGTCGCGGAGGAATTTGAATGTGGACGTTTCGATCATGGCGTAAACGCACGATATCATCACTTCAGCCCCTCTGCCAGAGCCCGAGCCATGAAAAGCGATTTGAGCTTGAAAACCACCCGGAGGTGTCTATTGTATCTGCCTTGCTTCCATCTGTGGGGACGTAGCTCAATTGGTTAGAGTACCAGATTGTCGATCTGGGCGTTGCGGGTTCGAGTCCCGTCGTCCCCGCCACTTTTCGTAAGTGGCTGATCGCCTGATAGTTAGCCTGTCTCGCCCTTCCGGCTCACCCGTGAGTGCTAACGGTAATTGATAACGGTGCCGGATTCGTCTGCCCCGTTCTGAGGCGTCCAGCGTGTTCGGTTTCGAGAGTGATTCGCGCGTGCGACGGCAGTCACTTCGCCGTCGCCGGCGACTCGGCGGGGGGATTTTCGGTCAGGCTCTTCCACACGATCGTGCCGGGGCTCTCGGTCATGATCCGGCTCACGGCCTCGCGCGGAAGCAGAGGCATGATGATGTCGCGGAAGAATCGGACGGGGTTCTTCCGCAACTCGATCTCGAACGCGGCCCGCATCTCGTCGAGCGTGCTCTGCTCGCTCAACAGGCTGTCCAGGGCAGACAGGATCTTCGACCGGCCCGAGCCTGAGCCCACCGGCCTGCCATTCGGATTACCGCTCTGTCCGGGCTGAAACGGCATGTCGCTTCCCCATTGTTAAGATCAACAGTATCAACGCACACAGTCAGATATTTGTCAAGTAATATCTGGCTAGCCTTACGGCAGGTTGACGCGGACGCGAAAGAACTCGCTGGTAGCTGAAGGTGTGGTAGTCGCGCTTTGGGTGTCGTTGCTTCCTCGTATCCTCAAGTATGTCGAACTCGCTTCCCAGCCCGAGCCAGGACCGCCTTCAGCCCCTCCGCAACAGGACTCAAGAGTGTAGAGGCGATTGGCGAAGCCGAAGAACGTAACCACACAGGGGTTGCCGGCGGGAAACTCGTCCACGGCAAGAAATGACCCTGAGTCCTTCGGCAACGTATTCGCAACGTACTCGTCGCGGTTCAGAACATTGTCCCCGTCGGAATCGAGGAGCGCGTCCGCAGCATTGGTCGGAGACAACCCACGAGCTTCTTCCCAGTAATCCGGAATACCGTCCCCATCCGTGTCGGCGTGGACCGTAACAGACCAATCGTGCCCCACGAACTCGGCGATTTCGGACATGGCCTGTCCAACGTCGTTGGTTGTCCCCTGCGCGGTGCCGGCAGCGTCTCGCAGGAGCCAATCCTCGTCAAAGACGACTTGCCCCAGTGGGAGCGTACTGCCCACTTTGACTTGTATGGCGTAGTAGTTCGCGCCGGGTTGGGTCACGCTGGCCGCGATGTCGCACTTCCATTGCGTGACGGTGACCGAGCCGATGACAGGAAGTCCGTTCAGATCGCCGGGCTCCAAGATAACCTCGCCCTCCGGGAAGCCTCTCACCCAATGCTCCTGCGATCCGTCCCACCAGCGGACCCACATCTGACCGCCTATGTTGCCGAACTCCGTGGATGTCAACATCCGGATAGACACATCATCGGAATCGACAACTTCAGTCTGCCAGAGGGCATACGTTCCTGCGTCCGCAATCCAGATGGTTGTCCGGTCATCCAATCCGTCGTCATCGTCGTGAT
>CALMZY010000207.1 GCA_937870865.1 uncultured Lentisphaerota bacterium
GTTCTCTGTTCCCGGTTCGCCGTTCCCCGTTAACTGCGAACAGGGAACCGTGAACCGAGAACGCTTCATAATCCGTTAACTGCAAAAACCAAAGCCACCAACGAAAGCGCGAACAGGCCCGCGTAGTACCGGACCACCTGGTCGATGCGATACCGCGCGTGCGTTGCGGCAATCAGCGTGACCAGGAGAACTACACCAAAAACCTTCGCGAGGAAAATGACAAGACTGAGCGGATAGACCAGCGCGTTGCCCCAAGGCGCGAACAGCGCCACGAACAGCGCGCAATATACGAACAGTTTCGCCATGCGCGCATACTTGAACAGCGCCAGTTTCGGTCCCGAGTATTCGATCATCGGGCCTTCCATGATTTCCGTTTCTGCCTCGGCTGTGTCGAACGGGACGCGGCCGACGAACGCCTGCAGGGAGAACACGAGCACGCCCAGCATGATCAGGCCGGCCCACGGGAACGCGCCGGCGCCGTACAGCGAGCCGCCCAGCACATCGTCGAGCCGGAGCGAACCGGTATGGATCGCGCCCACGACGATGGCGACGGCCAGCAGGGGCTCCAAGGTCATCATGGCCATCATCTCGCGGCTCATGCCGACGAGCGAATACGTCGAGCCGGCGGCCAGCGCGGCGACGAGGCTCGAAATGCCGCACAGGGTCAGCAGATAGATCAGGAGGATCGAATCGCCGCCCGATTGGAGCGGGACGCGCCCGCCCATGGGCACCAGCAAGGCAACGGAGAGAATGGTGGCGAGCGAGAGATACGCGGCGAACCGCTGCATGAGCGGCGTCTCTCCCGACTCGATGTCCTCCTTGCCGAGAAGCTTGAGAAGATCGTAGTACGGCTGGCGGATCGGCGGCCCCTGCCGGGATTGGACCCGTGCCGTGATCTTCCTCATGATGCCCTCGATCAGCGGGGACAGCGCGAGCACGAGGGCGAGATTCACAACAGCCAGAAGAATCGTGGTCAATGTGTGGTTCATGGCCGCCCTGCTTCCGAGTTGCGGACGAGCTTCCGGAGTTCTTCCTGCGAATAAATCTTCATCTTGCCCGTCCGGATGTCCACGACTTCCATGCGGTCCGTGCACGAGAAGCACGGATCGATGCTGCCGAGCGAGATGGTCATGTCGGCCAGCTGCTGGTCCTTGATCATTGCGGGAACGCCCTGCAGGTTCTGGTACGTCGGAGCCCTTACGCGCCAGCGGCGTGGCCGGTTGTTTTCGCCGGTCACGACGTAATGATGCGACTCGCCGCGCGGCGCTTCGATCGACGACATGCCGAAGCGGCCCGCGGGAAGCTCGTCGGTCAGCTTGAGCTGGATGGGGCCTTCCGGCATTTTCTCCAGGCACTGGCGGATGATCCGAATCGACTGGAAGACCTCGCGCACGCGAACCATCAGGCGCGACCACACATCGCAGCCGTCCTCGACGACCACGTCAAACTCGACCTTGTCGTACGCCGCGTAGGGGTGGTCGTGCCGGGCGTCGATGGCCACGCCGGAGGCGCGCGCAATCGGCCCGAGCAGGGCGGCTTCCTTCACGAGCTTTTTGTCGGCGACGCCGACCCCGCGGGTGCGCTTCTGGACGTTTTTGTCGCCTTTGACCGCGTCGGCCACGCGTATCCATTCCTTCTCGATTCCGTCCAGCACGCCGCGCAGATCGCGGCTCAGGTCGGGCGTGATGTCCCAGCGCACGCCGCCGATGAGGCACAGGGAATAGGTCTTTCTGTTGCCGGTGATCTTCTCGGCGATCCACATGAGCGGCTCGCGGATTCGGAAGCTCTGCATGAACAGCGTGTCGAAACCGAGGATGTGCGAAGCCAGGCCACACCAGAGCAGGTGGCTGTGCAGGCGCTCGATTTCCAGCATGATCGTCCGGATGAACTCCGCGCGCTCGGTGGCCTTGATCGCCGCGGCTTGCTCGACGGCCTGCGCGTAGACCACGCTGTGCACGCAGCCGCAGATGCCGCAGATGCGCTCGGCGAGCATCGGGATCTCGTTGTAGGTCAGGACCGAGTCGGCCAGCTTCTCAATGCCGCGGTGAACCATGAACCCTCGGTACTCGCAGCCGCGCACGATCTCGCCTTCCACGAACAGGCGGAAATGCTCCGGCTCGTCCAGCGTGGGGTGGAACGGCCCGAACGGAACGGCGACACAGCCCTTCGGCGCCTCGTCAAACGGGTATTCCTTGTTCTCGTCGTATTCCGGCGGAACGAAGTTCCACGGCACGTCCTTGCGGAGGGGGTGGCAGTTTTCCGGCCAGCCGTCGGGCAGGACGAGGCGCTTCATGTTGGGGCAGCCCACGGCCTCGATGCCGACGAGGTCGCGCATTTCGCGCTCTGCCCAGTTCGCGCCGGGCACGATGTCGGAAATGGTGTCGATCTTCGGATACTCCGCCGGCAGGTTCACGAGCAGGCTGAGGAGCACGTGATCCTTGTCGAACGCGAAATTGTGCGCCACGAGGAACGTGCCGGAGTGGGGCCGGTCGTCCATGCCGATGCTGATCACGTAGCGGGCGTCCAGGTCGCGGAAGACGTACCGCACGAGGTCCCTGATCTTGTCCTTGCGGATGTACAGGAAAAGCCGGTTGTCCTCGGGAACGTCCATCCGGAGGATGGTCCCGTCGAACTTGCCCTTGATCTGATTCAAGACATCTCGTGCCGACATAGTCGTCCTAAACTGATTTGCTGACGTCTGACTCCTGGTCTCTGACTTCTGGTTTCGGCATCCCGCCGACCCAACCGAAATACTTCTTCACTTCGCCGTATAAATTGTGCGCGCCGTACCGGTGCACGTCCGCTTCCTTCGCGTAGCCGCAGAGCCAGATGTCGGCCGTGCGCCGCTCTGCGGAGCCCAGCTTGGAAATCGCGCGCGCGACGACGAAGATCACGAACAGCATGACGGCGACGATCAGCGGCGAGAGCAGCGCCATCCCGCCCGCGGCCGAAAGCCCTTCCCAGCGTCCGACGGAAGCGGGGTTCGTATCGTACAGAATATGCGCAAGGCCTTCCGAGCTCCGCATCAGGGTCTGGTGGATCAGCCAGTAGGCCGCGGCTGGGACCAGCCCGAGCGCGAGGCACAGTCCCGCGAGCGCCAGCTGCGGCAGCTGCATGGTCCACGGGACTTCCAGCTTCTGCCGGGCGGCACGCTCCGCGACCACCTTGCTGGTGCGCGAGAGGAACGCGGCGCCGAAGAACTTCATGAACGACGCGAGCGTCAGCGCGCTGGTCACGATACCGAAGATTCCGCAGATCGCGAGGTAGCCGGCCTCGCGGCTGCCGAGGATCGTCGCGACGTAGATGCTCCACTTGCTGGCGAACCCGTTGAACAGCGGAACACCCGCGATCGAGAACGAGGCAATGATCGCGGTCACCGCCGTGATGGGCATGAATTTCATCAGCCCGCCCATCCGGTTGAGGTCCTGCGTGTTCGTCGCGTACAGCATGGACCCGGCGTCGAGGAAGAGCAGGCTCTTGAACAGGCCGTGGTTCAGCGTGTGGAACAGCGCGCCGTAGAAGCCGACCGTGGCCAGCGCCAGGACCGCCGAATTCGCGAGGCCGGCCGGCAGCAGGGCGAGGCACGCGCCGAGGCCGAGGATGATGTAGCCGACCTGGCCGATGCTGTGGAAGGCCAGCAGCCGCTTGCTCTGCTCCTGCTTCAGCGCCTGCATCGTGCCGATGAAGAGGGTCACGGTTCCCAAGATGGAGAGGATCATGCCCCACGTTTGCGCGGGATAGTCGGTGACCGCCGTCGCCGGGATGAGCCACAGGAACGAGCGCATCAGGCCGTACACGCCCGTCTTGATCATGACGCCGGAGAGCAGGGAGCTGACGGGCGAGGGGGCCGCGGGATGCGCGTCCGGCAGCCAAGTCTGCCCGAACGGCCACATACCGGCCTTGATGCCGAACCCGATCAGGAACAGGACCAGCGCCAGCAGAACGGTTCCGCCGTTCGCGGGGTACAGCCCGCCCACGGTTTCGCGCAGCGCGTCGAAGTCGTACTTCGGCAACAGCTCGCCGGCCACGGCCACCGGGCCGGAGCCCGCGAGCAGGTATGCCCCGAGCATCACGAGAGCGCAGGCGATCTCCATCATCAGCAGGTACTTGTTCGCCGCCTGAACGTTCGCGCGCTTGCGGAACTCGTAGCGGATCAGGACGTACGAGGGGAGGGTCATCAGCTGCCAGAAGAAACAGAAGAAGAGCATGAGGTCCGTCGTCGTCACGATGCCGTACATGCCGGCGATGAACAGGAGGAAGTTCGGGTAATAGCGCGCCACGCCGTAGTCCGGGTAGTGCTTCATGTAGCGGATCGAGTAGAACGCGGAGGCCACGGCGATCGTCGCGATCAGCAGGATGAAGACCGAACTCAGGCCGTCCACGTAGAGTCTCAGCGACGAGCCATACTGCGGCAGCGATAGAAGCGTAACGGCGGTTTCCGGCCCGCGAAGGAGGCCGATGGCCGCGGTCAGCAGGGCGAGGGCGCTCGATGCCGCGGTGAAGAGGAACGCGATCCAGCCGGCGAGCGTCTTGTTCCACGAGAAAAGCAGGGAGACGCCCGCGCCGATGACGCACAAGCCCATCGCGTACGTTATCGTCTGTGTGGATGTCAGGAACACGTGCACTCCGCTTTCGTTTCAGAACGCTTTGCAAAAAGGACGTCTTTCAGCAGTCCGGCCAGCAGTTTCAAGGTCTGCCTCACGGGCTCGGACATTTCCGACCCGGTCCGCAGGGACTCCGGCTGGACGCCCAGCAGCCACACGCGGGTCCGGCTTTCCGATTCGATCACGCGCGCGGTCATCCCGAGCGAGATCTTGTGCGTTGAGACCTGCGGGAATTTGGCCTGGATCTCCGAGGCGTTCATGAGCACCACGGAGCCCGCCGCCGCATTGAAGTCCACGGCGTCCAGGAGCACGACATTGTCGTAGCCGCCGCGGGAGAGCACGCCCGCGATATTTTCCGGCACCGTTCCGGCGACGACGGCCGTCGAAACGCCGGCGCGCTGGAGCTGTTCGGCGAGGCGGACCCCCAGGGCGTCGTCGCCCAGGTCCGTGTTGCCGATGCCCACGAAGGCGGTGCGTCCCGCCGTCGCGGCCCGGAGCTCTTCTCTGAGGTCGTGCTTCAAATCACTTCTCCCAGCTTATGAATCTGCTCGAGCGTGAAGACGGGGCCGTCGGTGCAGACGTACGCCACGCCGATACAGCAGTGGCCGCACTTGCCGACGCCGCATTTCATGTAGCGCTCCAGCGTGGACACCATGTTGCCGTCGTCGTAGCCCATGCCCTTCAGGTCGGCGAGGACGAACCGGAACATGACCGGCGGCCCGCAGATGAAAACCGTCGTATTCTCGACCGGCATATGGACGCCCGGCTTCTTGAACAGCGAGCCGACGACGCCGACGTTGCCCTTCCATCCCTCGTCCGCGCGGTCCACGGTCAGGTGACACTCGAAGCCCGGATCCTTCTGCCACGCTTCGAGGTTCTGCGTGTACATCAGATCCTTGGGCGTGCGCGACCCGTAGAAAACCTGAATCTTCTGATACTTGTCGCGGTTCTGAAGCGCGTACATGATCACCGACCGGAGCGGGATCAGGCCGATGCCGCCGGCGACGATGATCAGGTTGCGGCCGAAGTAATCCTTCATCGGGAACCCGTTCCCGTAGGGGCCGCGCACGGCAAAGCGATCGCCGGGCTTCATCGCATGCATCGCGGCGGTCACGCTGCCGACCTTGCGCGTCGTGAAGAACAGCTTGTCTTCCGTGGGGCTGGGGGGGAGCGAAATCGCGATCTCGCCCGCGCCGAGGACGTTGAACTGGGCGAACTGGCCGGGCATGAACGTCCGGAACGCCTTCTGGTCCTCCGGATTTTCGAAGTGCCAGAAGAACGTCTTCACATCCTGGATTTCTTCCCGGATGTCGTCCATGACGGCCATCTTCGGCTCGTACAGGTTCTGGTTCTTGCACGCGCTCATTTGGTCTCTGCCTTGCCGGCCGTCAGGCGGCGAATGATCTCCACGACGCTCGGCATGCCGACGTCGCCGTGGCATACGCTCACGCAGCGGCCGCAGCCAACGCACGCCATGGAGAGTTCCCTCTGGATGAAGTAGTGCGCCAGCTTGCGGAAGAAGCGGCGGTTGCGGCGATCGTGCACGGCCTGCCGGGGATTGTGGCCGCCGGCCATGCGAGTGAACCCGCTCAGCGCACAGGCATCCCACATGCGGACGCGCTCGACCTGGTTCGGCCCGGTCTTCTTCTCGCTTACCGTGAAGCACGTGCAGGCGGGGCAGACGTAGCTGCAGCCGCCGCATTCCAGGCACCGGTCGCCCACGAGTTTCCAGGTGTCGTCCTTGATGCCGCCGCGGGTGATGTAGCGGATCGCCGCGGAGTACCAACTCGTCGTCGTCTTGAACAGCTTGCGGACGTTGCTCAGGATCGTGCGGCGCCGCTCGATGTGCTCGGGCGTGGCCTTCGTGAAGAACGGCTGGCTGAAAAGCGCTTCGCCCCGGGCCGAGCCCGCGATGGCCAGGAACTCGCCCTGGCCGAGGTCCATCAGCTGGAGATCGAAGTGGTCGCGCGCGGCCGGGCCGGTGTCCGAACACACGCAGAAGCAGTCCGTGTCGATGTCCAGTTCGGGGTTGGTGCACACCACGTTCACGAGGAACAGGTTCTTGCGGTAGCTCTCGTAGTAGTTGTCCTTGAACGCGTTGCCCAGGTAGAAGCGGTCCGTGTGGAAGATGCCGGCGACGTCGCAGGACCGGATGCCGAAGATCGCCCGCTTCTTCTCGTCGTGGATGGTTTCCACGGACGCGTTCGGCCCCGTGCTGATCCTGAGAAGTCGCTGGATGTGAGGAAGGACGTAGCGCTTCGGGGGATAGTAGGGGTTCGGGAGATGAATCTGGATCTGGTCGCGGTTGGTGTCGGTGACCACGTCGAAATACGTGTCGCGGCCGCGGCCGCGGAACGGCGCCACCACCTCGTGGTCCTGCCTCAGCAGGTCCACGATCTTGAGCAGGTCGCCCTAATGGATCAGTCGTGCGCGCAGGTTATGGTTTCTCGATCCTCACCCAAATGGCCTTGGTGCCGACATGGCTTTCCGTTTTCACATGCCCGAGAAGCTGTTTGGCGATGTCCTGCAGGAAGTACGGGACGTAGACCACGCCCTTGCGCACTTCTTCCGTCAATCGCGCGGCGGTGACGGCCGTGCCGCTGCCGGAGACCAGGCGGATCTTCATGCCGTCGCGGATGCGCAGGGCGTCCGCATCGGCGGGGTTGATCTCGACGAACCCGTCCGGGTAGTCGAGCAGGAGAATGCGGTACTCGCGCTTGAGTGTCTCGCTGTGCTGGATCAGCGCGTTCTGGTGCCAGTAATAAAGCGAGTGGCCGAAGGTCAGCTTGAACGGGAACTCGGCCGGCGCGGTATCCACGTGGTGGGCGGGCTTCTGGACCGGCACGAACCTGAACGGACGGTGAGGCCGCGCCTCTTCGAACAGGAAGGAGGTCCCGAGCGGCCGGTCGTTGGTGCAGGGCCACTGTCGCCCGTATTCGCGAGCCAGGTTCTCGTAGCTCGCGCCCTCGTAGAACGGCACGGCGCGGCCGATTTCCTTCATCACGTCGGCGGAGTTGGTGTACTTCCAGTTCGCGCCGAGACGATTGGCGACTTGCGCAACCTGTTGCCATGCCGAGCAGAGCCCCGGGGGCGGCTCGACCACCTTCTTCGCCAGCTGGATGCGGCGTTCGGTGCTGGTGAACGAGACCTGCTCCTCGCCGAAGGCGACGACCGGCAGGATCACGTGCGCCATCTCCGCCGTGCGCGTCATAAAAAGGTTCTGGAGCACGATAAATTCCATGCTCTCCATGGCCGTCTTGGCGTCGCAGAACGTTGCCGAAACGACCGGGTTGTGGCGATCGAGCCACATCGCGCGGATCCGCCCCTTGCTTCCCAGCATCACGCCGGTTTCGAGGCCGGGATCGGAGGGGACCTTCGCCTCCCACAAACGCTCGAATCTTGCGTGCGCCTGCGCGTCCTTCACGGACTGGTAGCCGGGCAGGTAGTCCGGCAGCATGCCCATGTCGCAGCCGCCCTGCAGGTTGTTGTGCTCCGCGAGGGGCATGATGCCGGCCCCGGGCTTGCCGAGGTTGCCCGTCAGCAAAGTCATGTTGACCATCGACTGGATCGGCTCCACGCCGCTCGCTTCGGCGCCTGTGGAGTAGAGAATCATCGCGGACGCGGCCTGGGCGTACATGATCGCCGCCTGCTCGATTAGTTCTGCCGGCACGCCGCAACGCTCGGCGGCGAGCAGAATATCGAACGACTCAATGTGGCTCAGGAAGCGATCGTAGTTGGTGCACCGGCTCTTGATGAAATTCTGGTTCATCATCCCGCGGTCGACGATCACTTTCGCCATGGCTCCATAGAGGAACACTTCGGTGCCGGGCCGGATTTGCAGGAACAGGTCCGCGCTCTCCGTCACGCGGTGCCGGCGCGAATCGATCGCGAGGAGCTTCGCACCCGCGAGCTTCGCGCGGATCACCCAGCCGCCGATGGTCGGCAGCTGCTGGCCGAGGTCGATCCCGCTGACCACGATGACCTGGCTGTTCATCAGTTCGCCGATGGAGTTGGTGGCCGCCGGGACACCCAGCATGTCCATCAGCACTTTCACGCTGTTTGTGCGGAAAAGGCTGGTTCCCTGGTCGACGTTGTTCGTGCCGATCACCGCGCGGGCGAACTTCTGGAGAAGGTAGCTGTCCTCGTTGGCGCAACGCGCGGAATTCAGGAAGCCGATGGAGTCCGGACCGTGTTTGTCGCGGATCTCGTGCAGGCGGCCCGCGACGTAATCAAAAGCCTCGTCCCAGCCGGCCGGCTCGAGCTTGCCGTTCCGCTTGATCATCGGCTGGTGCAGGCGGTCGGGCGAGCTGGCCACTTCATGAACGTGCCAGCCCCGGACGCAGATGCGGCCGTGGTTCGCGGGGTGAGACATGCTCGGATAGGTCCCCGCGATCTCGTTGCCGATTGTTTCGAGGTAAACCCCGCAGCCGACACCGCAGAAGGTACATGTTGTCAATCTATGGCTCACAACCGAAAATCCTCGTGCCGGCGTTCAGACGAGCGCGGCGATATGAGTCTTCTTCGCGGAGGTCAATCCGTGACGGTTCCGTAACCCAACAGTCGGCTGATTCTAGAACCCAAGGCACAAAAGTCAACTACCCCTTGAGTTGGTCGAACTTTGTGCTACAAGTATCCTGTTCAGAGCATCAAAAAGGAGAATTCAATGTCCGCCAAGATGAACGCTGCCGAGATTCTTGACATGGCCGCCCAGATTGAAACCAAAGGCGCCAAATTTTACCGGAAAGCCGCCAAGCACAACGTGGCCGGCCGAGACCTTCTGCTCCAGATCGCCGCCCAGGAAGACCTGCATTACAAGACGTTCGCGGAGATGCGCAAGGCATTGGCCCCGAACGAAAAGGGCGGGTATGATCCGTACGGCGAGACGGACCTCTACGTCAAAGCCATGGTCGACGGGTTCGCTTTCGAGGTGAACAAGGACCCGGCCGAGTCCCTGACCGGCAAGGAAAGCCTCTCGGACCTCCTGAAAATGGCAATCCAGATGGAGAAGGATTCCATCGTATTCTACCTGGGCCTCAAGCAGATGGTCCCCCCGGCGCTGGGCAAGGAAAAGCTCGATGCGGTCATCAAGGAAGAGATGACGCACATTGCCTGGCTGAGCAGCAAGCGGGAGGAGTTGCAGAAATAGGTTTGGTTGGTTTATTCTGATTGCCAGCCTGCGGCGAGGGATCCCGAGATCCTGAACCCAAGGGAAGGTTTGAATCGATTGGGTAATTGATGCTTACCGGCCTGCCGCATGGCAGGCCGGTTTTGTTTTTTGGAGGAATGGCCATGAACAAGAGACTCGGATTTGTGGGCATCGTGATCGAGGATCGACGGAAGTCCGCCCCGCAGGTGAACGATATCCTCACGGAGTTCGGGGAAATCATTATCGGCCGCATGGGGATTCCGTACCACGAGCGGCACTGCTCCGTGATTACCGTGATCGTCGATGCCACAACCAATGAGGTTGGCGGTTTGACGGGCAAGCTGGGCGCGATCGAGGGCGTGTCCGTGAAGTCGGCCATGAGCAAGTCGTGACATGAAGACAACACCCAAATCGCTGAGGTTGCATATCGGGCTCTTCGGCCGCACGAATGTCGGCAAGTCCAGCTTTTTGAACATGGTGGCGGGGCAGGACGTTGCACTCACGTCGCCGATTCCCGGCACGACAACCGACGTTGTGGAAAAGACGATGGAGCTGCTTCCCGTCGGTCCCGTCGTGTTCCTGGACACGGGAGGAGTGGACGACTCGTCGGTTCTTGGAAAAGGCCGCGTATCGCGGACAAAGCGGGCTGTGGTCCGCACGGATGTCGCGGTTCTGTTGCTCGAAGCCAATCAATGGACCCCGTACGAAGAGGAAATTCTTTCCGAGTTTTCGGCGAAGAAAGTTCCCGTGATCGCCGTCGTGAACAAGGCCGACGTGGCTGCGCCGTCGGCCGATTTCCTTGAGATGCTTCGGGGGCGTGTTCGTCACGTGCTGACCTGTTCCAGTGCGGTGTTCACGGGTCCGGAACGCGATCGCACGGTTCATACGTTCAAGCAGGCGCTTCTCGACGTTTGCCCGGACAGCCTGATCGCGGCTCCCAAGCTTCTCGGCGATCTCGTTCCACCCGGCGGGATGGTCGTGCTGATCATTCCGATCGATAAAGAGGCGCCGAAGGGCCGCCTGATCCTGCCGGAGGTCCAGGCGCTTCGAGACGCGCTCGATCACGGGCATGTCGTGGCGGTCACGCGCGAGACGGAATACAAGGCGTTGCTGGCGCGCCTGAACCGCCCGCCGGACCTCGTGGTCTGTGACTCGCAGGTCGTAGACGTGATGGTCGCCGAAACGCCGCGCGAAGTGAAATGCACGACCTTCTCCACGCTGTTCGCAAGGTTCAAGGGCGACCTTGCGCGGCAGGTTGCCGGAGTGGCCGCGGTGGAAAACCTGCGGGAGGGGGACAAGGTCCTGATCGCGGAAGCCTGCACTCACCACGCCGTCGAGGACGACATCGGGCGCGTGAAAATTCCGCGCTGGTTGAAAAAGCACTTGGGCTTCGATCTGCAAGTCGACGTCTGCTCGGGACGCGACTATCCTGACAATCTGAAGGACTACAAGTTAATCATCCACTGCGGCGCGTGCATGCTGACTCACCGCGAAGTTCTCGCCCGGATCGAGAAGGCCGCTTCGGAAGGCGTGCCGATCACGAACTACGGCGTCTGCATTTCGTATCTGCTCGGCGTGCTCGACCGCGTGCTCGAGCCGTTTCCCGAAGTGCTGGCGATGTTTCGAAAGGAAAGCCATGACTGCGCAGTTAAGCCCTAGCCGGAGCTGGCGCGACAGCCGGATCGTTCCGGACCAGGTCAGCCGGTACATGCAGGCGGAACACGATTTCGTCGACGACGCGGCGATCGATCGGGCGCTCCGCGAGAACACGAGCCCGGATCCGGTACGGGTCCGCGAGATCCTGGCGAAGTCCGAGGCCGTCCAAACCTTGGAACCGGCCGAGACGGCGGCGTTGCTGCACGTGCGTGACCCCGGGCTGTGGGAGGAGATGAAGCAATCGGCCGCGCGCATCAAGCGCAAGGTTTACGACAACCGCGTCGTGACGTTTGCGCCGCTCTACCTGAGCAACCTTTGCATCAACAACTGCCTCTACTGCGGGCTGCGGAGCCAGAACAGCGCCATCCAGCGGCGGACGCTGACGCAGGACGAAGTGCGGCTCGAGACCGAAATCCTTGCCGGGAAGATCGGGCACAAGCGGCTGATCGTTGTTTATGGCGAGCACTCTAGGTCGGGCGTCGACTACATGGCCGAAACGCTTCGGACGATCTACTCGGTCAAGGTCAAGGCGCGCAAGGGCTGGGGCGCGATCCGCCGCGTGAACGTCAACGCGCCTCCGATGCCGGTCGAGGAACTGAAGATTCTCAACGACGTCGGCCTCGGCACATACCAGGTTTTCCAAGAAACGTACCATCGCGACACGTACGGGCGCGTCCATCCCGCGGGCACGATCAAATCCGACTACGCGTGGCGGCTGTATTCGATGCACCGCGCGATGGAGGCGGGAATCGACGATGTCGGCATCGGCGCGTTGTTCGGGCTCTACGACTGGCGTTTCGAAGTGATGGGCCTGCTGTACCACGCGCGCGAGCTGGAGCGTGCGTTCGGCATCGGCCCGCACACGATCTCGTTCCCGCGCATCGAGCCGGCCGAGGAAACGCCTTTCGTGCAGGACCTCAAGTACCGCGTGAGCGACGAAGACATGGAGCGCGCGATCGTCGTGATCCGCCTCTCGGTCCCGTACACGGGAATGATCCTGACCGCGCGTGAGAACGCCGCGATGCGGCGCCGGCTGCTGCCGCTTGGATGCACTCAGACGGATGCGTCTTCGCGGATCGGCATTGGCGCGTACAGCGAGGCGTACAAATTGTCCAAGGGCGCCAGCGAGCAGTTCGTCCTCGGGGACACGCGCAGCTTGGACGATGTCGTCCACGAGCTCGCGGAAATGGGATTCATCACGTCCTTCTGTACGGCCGGATACCGCTGCGGCCGCACCGGCCAGTGCATCATGGACCTCCTTCGCAGTGGCAAGGAAGGCAAGTTCTGCAAGCTGAACGCCGTGATCACATTCCGCGAGTGGCTGGACGACTTCGCAAGCCCGGCAACGCAGGCCGCCGGCGAGATTGTGATCCAGAAAGAGCTGGCGGAAATCCAGGCGCAGAATCCAAAGGGCCACGACATCTTCATGCAGTACTACAAGAGGACGGCCGATGGCGAACGCGACCTCTACTTCTAGCGACCTCGGGCGCGAGGAAATCCGGCAGTATCTTGTCGCGCCGTCGTGCGATGAACTGCTCGCCCGGGCCGAAGGGGTCCGCCGCAAATGCGTCGGCGACACCGTTTTCATCCGCGGCCTTGTGGAGTTTTCGAACTGGTGCGCGCGCAATTGCCTGTACTGCGGGTTGCGCCGCGACAACCGCGCTCTCAAGCGTTACCGGATGAGCCGGGCGGAGATCCTGCAGGCCGTTCGCGCGCTCGCCGAGAAGGGGATCCACAGCGTTGTCCTCCAGTCGGGCGACGACCTCTCGTATAGCCGCGAAACAATCTGCGGGCTCCTGAACGACATCAAGCGAGACCATCCGCCAATGGCGGTCACGCTGTCGATCGGCGAGCGGCCGATGGATGATTACCAGGCATTTCGCGATGCCGGAGCGGATCGATATCTGCTGAAACATGAGACTGCCAGCCCCGAGTTGTATGAGAAGATGCATCCCGGCCAGTCATTCAGGCAAAGGATGGAGATTCTCCGCCGGCTCCGGGAACTCGGATATCAAGTTGGCGTTGGGGGGATGGTCGGATTGCCGGGGCAGACGTTGAACGACCTGGCCTCGGATATTCTTTTCATCCAGGAATTCCAGCCGGACATGGCGGGCATCGGCCCGTTCCTGCCGCAGGCGGACACGCCGCTTCACGATCAGTCGGCCGGCAGCGAAGCGCTGACTTTGCGAATGCTGGCTCTGGCGCGGATCGTCACAAAGAACGCGCACCTTCCGGCTACGACCGCGCTGGCCAGCCTCGATCCGGTCGGAGGATTGCTGGCGGGGCTGAGGGCGGGCTGCAACGTTATCATGATCAGCGGCACGCCGGCGATGTACTGCATCGACTACAAGATCTACGACAAGCGCGCTCGGGTGAGCTTGGAAGTCGCGCGGGATGCAATTTCGGCCGCCGGCAGAATCATGTCTTTGGAGCGCGGGGATTCGCTGAAGAAGTGATTTTCCAAGGATTGGAAAAATCGGGGCCCGTTTTTCCAATCCTTGGAAAACGTGGCCTAGCCGATTCGCTTCTTGATCTCGTCCAGGAGCATCTGCGGGTCGATCGGTTTCTCGAAGACCTTGTCCACCGGGAGCCAGGTCTCATCGGGCTGGAACGACACCGGAAGCTTCATGTCCTTGCGGATGCCGGTGACGAGCAGGACGTGCATGTTCTTCAACTCGGCTGAGTGAGGAATCCGGCGCGCGATCTCGAAGCCCTCGGTATTGGTGGCCATCATCACGTCGAGAATCATCAGGTCCGGCTTGCGCGTTTTTGCCAGCGCGAGGCCTTCCGCGCCGTTGTAGGCGGCGATGACGTCGTAGCCGCTGGCCTCCAGGAGTTCCTGGTTGGACTCCACGTATTCGACATCGTCATCCACGATCAGGACGAGCTTCTTAGGGTTGGCCATGGGTCGCTCCTTGCGGGTTTATTTCGCCAAGGACTTTCTGGATTTCCGACAACAATCGGATGGGGGCTATGGGTTTCTCGAGAACGCGGTCGACCGGCAGCCAGCTCTCGTCCGGATCGAAGCCGAACGGCAGGTGCATGTCCTGCTGGATTCCCGTGACAAGCAGGACGCGCATATGTTTCAGCTCCGGCGTCTCCGGGATCTTGCGCGCGACCTCGAAGCCTTCCACGTGGGTGGCCATCATGACGTCGAGGATCATGATGTCGGGTTTCTCGCGCTTGGCCAGCTCCAATCCGGCCGCGCCGTCGTGCGCCGTGAATACGTGATAACCGTAGGCTTCAAGGAGGTCCTTGTTGGACTCCACAAAATCCACGTCGTCGTCGACGAGCAGAACTTTCTTTCCGTCGCTCATGGCCGCACCTTACTTCGGTTTATACCCGTACTTCGAGAGAATCTTTACCAGTTCGTCCGGCTTCACGTTCGCGTAAACCTTGTCGTCCACGATGACCACGGGCGCCAAAGCGCATGCGCCGACGCAGCGCGCGACTTCGAGCGTGAAGAGGCCGTCCTTCGACGCCGCGCCGACTTCGACGCCCAGCATCTCCTTCAGCCGATCCACGAGGATGCCGGCTCCCTTGACGTAGCACGCCGTGCCGAGGCAGACGGAGATCGTGTGCTTGCCCTTCGGCACGAACGTAAAGAAGTGGTAGAACGTCGCCACGCCGGTGACCTTGGCCGACGGAATCTGCATCAGCTGGGACACCGTGTCCAGGCTTTTGGCCGGCAGGTAGCCGAAATGTTTCTGCAGCATCTGCAGGACCGCGATCAGATAGCTCTCGGGGTGGGGGAGCAAGCGCGTCTGCTCGATGAATTTCAGCACGTGCTCCGGCAGTTCGCCGGCCGCGGGCGCCGTGGTTGTCTCTACCGTCTTCGGGCTCATCGAATGCCTCTCGGGAACTTGGGTTCGTAGTGCGTGTGCAGAAGCTCATGGGCCTTGTGGCCGTTCGGCTCGCCGAGATACTCCTCGTACAGCTTCAGGATGTACGGGTTCTCGTGCGACTTCCTGAGTTTCTTCTGCGAATCGATTGTATAAAGCGCCTTCGCCCGCATCTTGAGCAGGCTGGCGTCCATGATGTGCATGCCCGGGGGCGGGTAGGGCTGGCCGCCGCCGCCGATGCAGCCGCCGGTGCAGGCCATCACTTCGATCAGGTGATACTCCTTTTCGCGGCGGACCACCCTGTCCAGGAGGTTCTTGGCATTCTGCAGGCCGTTGGAGACCGCCACGTTGATGACCTTGCCGTCGATCTTCACGGCGGACTCCTTCACGCCCTCGACGCCGCGGACTTCGACGAAATCCAGTTTCTCGCAAGGCTTTCCGGTCAACTTTTCATAGGCGGTTCGCAGGGCCGCCTCCATCACGCCGCCGGTGGTGCCGAACAGGTCGGCCGCGCCGGTCGAAACACCGAGCGGGTTGTCAAACTCGCCATCCTGCAGGTGCCGGAAATCCATGCCATAGCACTTCATCATCCAGATCAGCTCGCGCGTGGTCAGGACGGCGTCGGTGTACGGCACGCCGTACGGCGTGAAGTGCTCGGGCCGCTTGGCCTCGAACTTCTTCGCCGTGCACGGCATGATGGCGACCACAAAGACGTTCTTCGGGTCGATCCCGGCCTTCTCCGCGTAGTAGGTTTTCAGCAGGACGGAGAGCATCATCATCGGGGACCGGCAGGTCGATGCGTGCGGAATCAGCTCCGGGTAGAAGTGTTCCATGAACTTGATCCAGCCGGGCGAGCACGATGTCAGGAGCGGCAGACGGTCGTTGTTTTGCAGGCGCCGCATGAACTCGTACGCCTCCTCGACAATCGTCAGATCCGCGCCGAAATTGGTGTCGAAGACCTTGTCGAAACCCATGAGCCGGAGCGCCGTCACCATGCGGCCCGTTGCCGGGGTCCCGGGTTCGTAGCCGAACCCCTCGCCGATGGCCGCGCGGATCGAGGGCGCGGTCTGCACGACGACGTGCTTCGCGGGATCCGCGAGCGCCGCGAAGACGGCCTCGCTGTCGTTGTGCTCGACGATTGCCGCCGTAGGGCAGACATTCGCGCACTGCCCGCACTGCACGCAAACGGAGTTCATCATGTTGCCCTGGTGCGCCGGCGATACCTCGATGTGGAATCCGCGCCGGTGCTGGCTGAGGTTCGTGACGCCCTGAACCTCTTCGCAGACCCGCACGCAGCGGCCGCAGAGGATGCACTTCTCGAGATCGCGCGTGACCGCGGGCGAAGACAGGTCCTTTTTGTAGCGTTTCCGCTCGCCCTGGAAGAGCCGGTCGCGGATGCCCAGCTCGAACGAGAGCTTCTGCAGCTCGCAGTTGGTGTTCCGCTCGCACGTCTGGCATTCCTGCGGATGGTTGTCGAGAATCAGCTCGACCACGTCGCGCCGCAGGCGGCGGAGCAGGGTGGACGAGGTCCTGACCTTCATGCCCGCCTCGGCCGGGTACGCGCAGGAGGCGACGGGGTTCCGCATGCCCTCGACCTCCACCAGGCACACGCGGCACGCGCCGAGGATGCTCAGGTGCGGATGGTAGCAGAGCCGCGGAATCGCGACGCCGATCGAGTCGGCGGCGTCCATGATCGTCGAGCCTTCGGGCACCTTGACGACGACGTCGTCGATGGTCAGCGAAATCTGTTTCTTCTCAGCCATGGATTACTTCCTTAAAACCGCGTCGAACTTGCACGCCAGCAGGCATTGCCCGCACTTGATGCAGGCGTCCTGGTTGATCACGTGAACCTTCTTGGGCGCGCCGCTGATGCACTGGACCGGGCATTTCCGGGCGCAGGCCGTGCAGCCGACGCACTTGTCGGCGATGATCGTATAGGTGACCAGCGCGGCGCAGACGCCCGCCGGGCACTTCTTCTCGCGAATGTGCGCGTCGTATTCGTCGCGGAAATGGGTGATGGTGCTGATCACGGGGTTCGGGGCCGCCTGGCCCAGGCCGCAAAGCGAGGCCTTCCGGACCGTGTCCGCCAGCCGCAGCAACTTCTCGACGTCGCCTTCCTTGCCTTTGCCGGCGGTGATCCGTTCCAGCATCTCCAGCATGCGCTTCGTGCCCTCGCGGCATGGCGTGCACTTGCCGCACGACTCGTCCTGCGTGAACTCGAGGAAGAAGCGCGCGACGTCAACCATGCACGAGTCCTCGTCCATGACGATCATGCCGCCGCTGCCCATGATGCTGCCGGCCGCCGCGAGCGAGTCGTAGTCCACCGGTGTGTCGAGGGTCGATTCCGGCAGGCACCCGCCGGCCGGACCACCGGTCTGGACGGCCTTGAAATTCTTCCCGCCCTTGATGCCGCCGCCGACGTCGTAGACGACCTCGCGCAGGGTTGTTCCCATCGGCACTTCGATGAGGCCGGTGTTGTTGACCTTGCCGGCGAGCGAGAAGACCTTCGTGCCCTTGCTCTTGGGCGTGCCGATCGAACTGAACCAGGCGGGCCCGTCGATAATAACGACGGGGACATTGGCCAGCGTCTCGACGTTGTTGATACACGTGGGCTTGCCCCACAGGCCTGACACGGTCGGATAGGGCGGACGCGGGTGCGGCATGCCGCGCGAGCCCTCGATGGACGCGAGGAGCGCCGTTTCCTCGCCGCAGACGAATGCGCCGGCGCCCAGACGGAGCTCAATGTCGAAATTGAATTTGGAGCCGAGGATGTTCTTCCCGAGCAGCCCGGCCGCGCGCGCATCGGCGATGGCCTTTTCCAGGCGCTGGATGGCCATCGGATACTCCGCGCGGATGTAGACAAAGCCCTTGTCGGCGCCAATCGCGTAGCCGCCAATCATCAGGCCTTCGAGGATCGTATGCGGGTCGCCCTCGATCGTGCTGCGGTCCATGAACGCGCCGGGGTCGCCTTCGTCGGCGTTGCAGATGAAGTACTTCTGGTCGCTCTTCTGGTCGTAGGCGATCTGCCACTTCCGGCCGGCGGGATATCCGCCCCCGCCACGGCCACGGAGGCCGGACTTGGTGACCGCATCGATGACTTCCTTCTGGCTCATGTTTGTCAGCACGTGTCCGAGCGCCTCGTAGCCCTGCACGGCGAGATACTCGTCGAGATTCTCGGGATCGATCACGCCGCAATTCCGCAGGGTCAGCCGGAGTTGTTTGCCGAAGAATTGAACATTCCCGTAAATCGGAAGGAACCGGTTTGCCAGCCGCTTGCCGGACCACGTGTGCTCCGCGATCGGCTTTCCGCCGTGCAGGTGCTTCTCGACGATCTTCTTCGCGATCTCCGGCGTGACTTTCTGGTAGACCGTGCTGTCCGGGTACACGAACGCGACCGGGCCGCGCTCGCACAGGCCCTGGCAGGCCGAGCGTGTGACCGCGACCGAATCGCCGAGGCCCAGTTCCGTGATCGCGTCCTGGAAGGCCTTCTCGACGCCAAGGTTCTTCTTGATGCAGCCCGCCCCGTGACAGACGCTGACGATCTTCTTGAATTGCCTGAGACCGGCGACGTGCTCCATCGTGTATTCTTCCACGACCTTGCCGCCGAGCACGTGCGACTCGAAAACCTTGTCCACCTTGGCCGGCGTCATCTTTACGTACTTGACGGGGATCTTGCCCTTGCTGATGACCGTGACGACGGGCTCGAGGTCGCAGCGGCCGGCGCAGCCGACGCGCCCCAAGGCGACCCCGGGCTTCTTGTTCTGACCGAAAAGATGGACAAAGCGATCGTAAACGGGATTGGCCCCCGCGGCGTTCTCGCACGTCGCCGAGCCGACCGTGATGCGCGTGATCGCCTTGAACTTCGCGTCAAACAGCCGCGAAATCGCTTCGTGACGCATCTTTAGAACCTGGGCTAACGGGGTCGTCGGCATTTCTACTTCTTCTCCTCGAACCGGGGCAACGTAAAGCAGAACTCTACCCATTCCTGGGGCTTCGATTCCACCGTAATCTTTCCGCCGTGGGCTTCGACAATATGCTGCGTGATGAAAAGTCCGAGGCCGGTGCCCTTCTGGCGGCGGATGTACTGCTGGTCCTCAAGCCGCGTGAATTTCTGGAACACCGCATGGATCTTGTCGAGCGGAATGCCGGGTCCCTCGTTGCGGATGCTGAACTCGATGAAGCCGTCGGCAGGCTTTGCGCCGAAAACGATCGCGGCCCCCTCCCGTCCGTACTTGATCGCGTTGCTAAAGAGGTTCTCGAAGACTTCGCGGGTCATGTTCAAGTCGGCGCGCAGGACCGTGTCCGCCCTGATACCGCACTCGACCCGCATCCGGTGCGCAGCGACGTCGCTCTCGAGGGTTTCCAGGAGTGGCTTGACGACATCCTCCAGCACGGACACGCGTGTCGGCACGGGCCGAAACTCGCCGTTCTCGATGCGGGAGAGGTTCAGGTAGTGGCGAACCATTTCGACGATGCGGTTGCTGCTCGTTTCGATGTTCTTGACGGCCTTTTCCTGCGGTTCCGTCAGCGTCCCGAGCTTGTGTTGGCGCAGCAGGAAGAGGTAGTTCATGATCGCGGCCACGGGGCTCTTGAGCTCGTGTGAAACGAACCCGAGCATCTCCATGTAGCTCTTGTTCAGGGCCTTCAGCTTGGATTCCCGCTCTTCGAGGACCTTCGCCATGCCGTTGAATGTCACCACCAGTTCCTCGATTTCCCGGCAGGAATTGCTGTTCTGGATTGGAGGCAGTGGCTCGCCGCGGTGGAGCTTGCCGGCGGCCTGGAGCAACGCGTGGATCGGTTGGGCGAGCCGGCTGGCCATGAAAAACGCGATGACCAGGGAGCCGGCGAGGCCGAACACGAGAAGGCCGGCGTATCTCAGCATCATGTTTCGGCCGAGGTCCCGGAATGGGCGCTCAAGGCGGCCGACATAGAGCATGCCGATGACCTTGCCGTCGACATCGCGGATCGGGTCGTAGGCGGTCAGGCAGGGATCGTTGACGACCATCGCGCGGCCGACCCACGGGCTTCCGTTGTCCAGCACGCGGTCGGCCACTTCCTTGGATGCGCGGGTGCCGATCGCGCGGTTCCCGTTCGGCAGGCGGACGGTGGTCGCGATGCGGCAGTCGCCGAGGAAGATCGTGGCCGTGCCCATCGAGGTGCCCTTGTAGAGCTCCTTCTTGAAAATCAGGTCCGTGATGCGATCGACGAGTTCGAGGTTCCGATTGAGCAGGACCCCGGCGTAAATGACGCCGATCAACTGGGGGCCTTTCATAATGGGGACGGCGCCGATGAGCGCCATCCCGCGATCTTCTTCTGTCTTCGCCGTCGGTCGTGCGTGGGGCGTGTCCTCGAGCGCCAGGAAGGCCTGCTCGCCCAGCCCGTCACCCTCACGCACGAGTTCCTCACGCGAGAAGGTGACGGTGCCAAACACGGATTTCCCTTTGAGGGCTTTTGCCACAACGGGGTTCTGGCCGCGGAAATCGCCAGTGTTGTGCGGGGGCGCCGCCCGGAATACGACGTTGCCCTCCGGCGAAACAATGGTCAGAAAATCGAGATGAAAACTGCGCTGAATGACCTCGAGCCTCTCACGGATGTCCGCGGTATCCCACATCCGGTCCACGGCGGCGTCCACGACGGCCTTCTTGAGGGCGACGAGGTCAAGGATGGTCTCAATGTCGTGCAACCGGGCGTTGTACGTGGCCCACGCTCCGCCCAGATCGAGGCGTACCTGCTCCTGCGCCTCGCCGACGACGCGGTCTTTGATGATGCGCAGGCCGATGAATGCGGACAGAAGTCCGAAAACAACGACCAGCGCCGCGAAGGCCTGAAAAAGTTTCGTTTTCAGCATGACACTTCAGCACAGAGTAACAACCTGCGGAGTCGGCAACCGGGGCACTCGCATGAGATCGTCCGGAGGCTTTGCACGCAGCGGGAAATTGCACGTATCTTAGGGGAGCCGGGCCGATTTGTAAAGGAGGCCAGAGGACGGAAAGCCCCCGGAAAACGGCCGTTCTCTCAAGAAATCAACCCTTCTGAACGTGTGTCCAGAAGGGTTGACCTGTTTGAGTCGTCAGATGCTATTCGCTGACCTTGATGCACTCGACCGGGCAGTTCGCGGCAGCTTCCTTGGCCGAGTCGGCGACGTTTGCCGGAACGGGGTCAACCTTGACCTTGGCCAGCCCGTCGTCATCCATCTCGAACACTTCCGGGCAGGTGGTCGCGCAAAGTTCGCAGCCGGTACAGGTATCGCGATCGATCGTTACTTTCATGTTCGTTCTCCTTTTCTTGCCTGTTGCGTTCTCGCTCGTAGAAGCGGTTTTCGGCCGCTTCGAGACGCGGCTGGAGGCCGCATCGACATTTCGGACTATACCATCTTGTATTCGCGTTTGTACTTCTCGATGATCTTGATGTAGTTCGCGCGCTCGAAGGCCGTCGGGTCGGCAACGGACTTCTGGCTCATCGCGCCCTTCATCTGCTTCACCGACTCATACTCCTTTTCGCTCATCCACTGTTCGAGACCCTGGATCAAGGCGGTGATGTTTCCCACGCCCTTCTGGAGCAGGGAGGAGGTTGTCATCACCACGTCGGCGCCGGCCAGGATGAACTTCGCCACATCCTGGGCCGAGTGGACTCCGGAGGTTGCCGCGAGCGAGACCTTGATCCGCCCGTGCAGGATCGCGATCCAGCGGAGCGGCAGACGCATTTCGCCGGGCTGGCTCAGCGACAGCGTCGGCGAGACGCTCATGTTGTCGAGGTCGAAGTCAGGCTGGTAGAAGCGGTTGAAGAGGACCAGCGCCTTCGCGCCTGCGCTCTTGAGTTTCTTGGCCACATTGGCCATCGAACTGAAGAACGGGCTCAGTTTCACCGCCACAGGGATCGTGACGGATGACGAGACCGCCTTGACGATCTCGACGTACTGCTTCTCGACCTTTGCCCCCGCCAGCTTCGGATCGATCGGCAGGTAGTAGATGTTGAGTTCGATGCCCTTCGCGCCCGCATCCTGCATCTTCTTCGCGTAGCTGATCCACCCTTCGTGAGAGAACCCGTTCAGGCTTCCAATGATCGGAATATCCACTGCCTGCGAGGCCTTGTTGATGATGTCGAGGTACTGCTCCGGGCCGACGACGTAGTCATCGACTTTCGGGAAGTAGGACAGCGACTCGGCGAAGCTTTCGGTGCCCGCGGCCAGGCGCTCGGTTTCGGACTCCGCCTCCATTTTCAGCTGCTCCTCGAACAGCGAGAACATGACGACGGCGGCGGCGCCGGCATCCGCCATCCGCTTGATCCCATCCACGTTCTCGGAGAGGGGGGAAGCGGACGGAACGATCGGGTTCTTGAGCTCGAGACCCATGTACTTTGTCTTCAGATTCATTCTCATGTCCTTTCAGTGCTTGTATCTAAATGACCAATGACTAATTACGAATGACGAGGGAATGACGGAATGTCCAATGACCGAATCCCGGCATTCTGTCATTTGAACATTCATTCGTCATTCGGATTTCGGCATTCGTCATTGCGCAGCGGCCGCCTCGGCCGTCGCGCCTCCCGCCATCTGCTCGTACACCTTCCATCGCGCCGCCACGTCCTGCTCGCCGAGTTTCAGGAGCCGCTCGGCCTCCTGCGGATTCGTGCGGGTCAGCATCTTGTAGCGGATTTCGTTGTAGATGTAATCCTTCAACGGGACCGAAGGCTTCTTCGAGTCAAGTTGGAACGGATTCTTGCCCTCGGCCGCGAGCATCGGGTTGTAACGATACAGGGGCCAGTGACCGCTGTCCACGGCCAGCTTCTGCTGGCGGAAGCCGTTGATCATGTCGATGCCGTGCGCGATGCAGTGGCAGTAGGCAAGGATCAGCGACGGCCCGTCGTACGCCTCGGCCTCGGTGAAGGCCTTCAGCGCCTGGCGCGGATTGGCGCCCAGCGAGATCTTCGCGACGTAGACGTTGCCGTAGGAGATGGCCATCAGGCCCAGGTCCTTCTTGCCGCCCGGCTTGCCGCCCGCCGCGAACTTCGCGACGGCGCCGCGCGGGGTCGACTTGGAGCACTGGCCGCCCGTGTTGGAGTACACCTCCGTGTCGAGCACGAGCGTGTTGACGTTGCGGCCGCTGGCGAGGACGTGGTCCAGTCCGCCGTAGCCGATGTCGTAAGCCCATCCGTCGCCGCCGAGGATCCACACGCTGCGTTTCACCAGGCTCTCCGCGACGGACGCGAGCAGCCGCGCCTCGTTCTTCTGGATGCCATTGAGTTTGGTCTTCAGGGCCGCAACGCGTTCGCGTTGCTTGCCGATCTCCGCCTCGTTCGTCTGGGGAGCGCCGGCAAGCTCGTTCACGAAGTCGGCGCCGAGGTCGGCCTTGAGTCCGTTCAACAGCTCGATCGCGTACTCGCGGTGCTTGTCGACGGTCAGCCGGAAGCCGTAGCCGAATTCCGCATTGTCTTCGAACAGCGAGTTCGACCAGGCCGGGCCGCGGCCGTCCTTGTTTTGCGCCCACGGCGTGGTCGGCAGGTTGCCGCCGTAGATCGACGAGCATCCGGTTGCGTTCGCGATGATCGCGCGGTCGCCGAACAACTGGCTCAGCACCTTTACGTACGGCGTTTCGCCGCAGCCCGTGCAAGCGCCCGAGAACTCGAACAGCGGCTGCGCGAACTGGACGTCCTTGATCGCGGCGAGGTCGAGCGTGCCGCGGTCGCCGTCCGGGAGGCCCTGGAAGAACTCGAGGTTCTCGCGCTCGGACGCCAGGATCGGCTCCTTCTCGGCCATGTTGATGGCCTTCTTGGAGACGTTTTCCTTGCTCTTGCGCGGGCAGACCTCGACGCACAGGCCGCAGCCGGTGCAGTCCTCGACCGCAATCTGGATCGTGTACTTCTTGCCGGGCT
>CALMZY010000208.1 GCA_937870865.1 uncultured Lentisphaerota bacterium
GGCCGCTGGTCGCTGTCTTGCACTCAACGGCGAGAAATCTCTCGGGTCCAACTTCAATCAAGAGATCGATTTCTTCGCCTTGAGCTGTCCTCCAGAACCAGGTTGGCGGGCGCTTGCCGCGATTGATGAAGTACTTCAGGGTCTCGCTGATCACCAGGTTCTCCCACACCAAGCCCCACGCTGCGTTTGTGGATACCGTTCTCCAATTCTGAAAACCCATCAGATAGAGAAGTAATCCCGTATCCGTGAAATATAGTTTGGGTGTCTTGACGAGTCGCTTGGTGGCGCTTGTATGATAAGGTTCCAGCAGAAACACCTGACGGCTCGACTCAAGAATTGACATCCAACTTCGTGCTGTATTTGGAGCGATGCCAACATCACGGGCCAATTCCGAGAATGAAAGGAGTCGTCCTGCTCGAAGCGCTGCCGCTCGCAGAAACCTGTCGAAGTCTCTCAGTCGGCCTACGTTAAGAATGTTGCGCACGTCCCGTTCCAGATAGGTTGCCATGTAAGAACCCATCCATAATTCCCGGTCTATTTCCCGGTTCTGCCAAAGGTCGGGAAACCCGCCCCGCCAGCAGAAGGTGTCCATGTCTGTCGTGGTGGTCGCGGGAAAGACTTCGGGGAGAGAAAGGGTGGGCAGGGAAAGAACTGCACAACGACCAGCAAGAGATTCGGTTACTCCCTGCATGAGGGAGAAGTCCTGTGAGCCTGTCAAAACATAGCGGCTGGCGCGTCGATCCCGGTCGATACTGATTTTCAAATGGCGTAGGATTTCGGGGACGTACTGCACTTCATCGAAGATCATGGGTTCTGAATGTCCCGCGAGAAAGTCTTCCGCATTCGATTTCGCAGCTTCCGCCTCGCGCGGAATATCAAAGGAGATGTAGTCGGCGCGTGGAAAGAGTCTTTTGACGAGCGATGTTTTGCCGGTTTGTCGTGCCCCTGTCAGGACTACGGCGGGGAACTGGGCAAAAGCCCTCGTCAGCACGGCTGAAATGTCTCGTTCAATCCACATGTTGGTTATCTTGCAGTAGCATTGCAAAGTTGACAAGCGCCATTGTTGCAATGGGTTACAATCGTTATTATTGGCAAACGCGGCATAACAACGCGTCTATATCGGCGGCAGCGGCGGCGGGAGGGCTGTCTTCCTGTTTCTGCGCCGGACGTCCATGACGTTCAGGACATACACGATCAACATTGCCAGGAACGAGAGCAGCACATCCGGGATGGAGATTGCCTCGAACGACTGGCTGCTGTCCTGCGCGGCCGCCCAGTTCAACGCGGCGTTCAGGTTGTGGAACATCGGCTTGAACACGTGGAAGATCAGAACCACGGAAAAGAGCGTGAAGAGAAGCGAGTAGATTGTCCCGGCGATCCATCGCTTCTGCAGGAATTGGCCCGCGCCGGGGTAGACGAAGGCGGAAAGCATCGTCGGCGTCCGGTCATGTCTGGACTCACCCATGGCGGTATTTAACCACGAAATACACGAAATATACGAAAACGAAATCAAGGGGCTTCTTGTTTCGTGTCTTCCGTGTATTTCGTGGTTCTCCTACTTGATTTCACCGTACTGCGAGAATGCGCCCGTTCGCGTGATCGTCGCCTGCACGATCCTTCCGCCCAGGTCCTGCGCGTCCTCGATCAGCACGACCTTGTTCTGCGGCGTGCGGCCGAGCCAGCGCCGTCCGGATTTGCCTTCGACCAGCAACTCGACGGTTGTCCCGGCGAGCGCCGCATGCTTCTTCTCGAGGCTTTCGTTGAGCAGGGCTTCGAGCGCCACCCGGCGGCGTTCCTTCTCCTCCTCGGGCACGTCGTCCTCGAGATTGCGCGCGGCGGGCGTGCCGGGCCGCACCGAGTACCGCGCGATGTGGGCCATGTCGAACTGCAGTTCCTCCATGAGCCGGTACGTGTCCATGAACCCGGCCTCGGTCTCGCCCGGAAATCCGACGATGATATCCGTGTTGATCGCCACGTGCGGGATGCGGGCGCGGATTTTCGCCACGAGTCGCCGGTATTGCTCCGCCGTATAGCCGCGCCGCATTCGCGCGAGCACCTCGTCGTTCCCGGCCTGAACGGGAATTTCGATGCACGGGCAGATCTTGTCCGTCGTCGCGACGGTCTCGAGAAGCTCGTCCGTGAACCAGTTCGGGTGGCTGGTCAGGAAACGGACGCGCGCAACGCCTTCGATCGCGGCCGCTTCCTTCAGCAGGTGCGCAAGATGAGTTCCGTCGTCAAAGTCCGTCCCGTAGCGGTCCACAATCTGGCCGAGAAGCGTGATTTCCTTGACGCCTTCGCGGGCCAGTTCGCGCACCTCGTTGAGGATGTCGCTCTTCGGACGGCTTCGCTCGCCGCCGCGGCGGGAGGGGATCACGCAATATGTGCACGCGTGGGAACAACCGAGCACGACAGGGACGAACGCGGTGAACGTTCGGCCCTGCGCGGAAGGGGGCAGGGCGCGTCCGCAGCCGGAACCGGGCGCGTCCGGCAGGTCCGATCCGCCGAGGAATTCCATCAGCGGCTCCGTCTCCGACGGCCCCATGAACACGTCGACGAACGGATAGTGTTCGCGGAGCGCAGCTTCGAGTTTCTTGCCGACCATACAGCCCATGACCGCGACAACCAGATCCGGCCGGCTCCGCTTCAACCCCTTGAGTTGGCGAAGCTGGTCGAGCGCCTTGTCCTCGGCCTGCTGGCGGATGACGCACGTGTTCAGAATGATGAGGTCGGCGAGATGCGCCGCCTCGGCGGGCTGGTATCCGCGCTCTTCCATCTGCGCGGCCAGGTGACGGCTGTCCGCGTGGTTCATCTGGCAGCCGATTGTCCAAATGTAATAGGTGTGCTTCATGAAACAGGGCGCGATCTTAAAGGGTCACGGCGCCGCCGGGAAGCCTGATCGCGCCCAAGGTGTCCGGGTTCGTCGCACGTGTTCCATCTCAAAATCATCTTTGCCAAGTGCGGATGAATTTTGAGATAGGTTTCTGACACGCGACGATGAACGCGCCTCGAACCATTCTGATTTTCGTTGATGGCCTGGGCCTGGGCCTGGACGATCCGGCGATCAACCCGATCCACAGCGGATGTTGCCCGGTGCTGGAGCGACTTCTGAAAGAGGAATCGGTCCCCGTGGACGCGCGGCTGGGCGTCAAGGGCTTGCCGCAGAGCGCGACGGGCCAGGCGGCGTTGCTGACCGGTGTGAACGCCCCCGCCGCGGTGGGTCGTCACGTCGAAGGATTGCCGGGTCCGGAACTGCGCAAGATCGTGCAGGCCCATAACCTGTTCCTCAAGCTGAAGGAGCGAGGCTACCGCTCGACCTTCGCGAATGCCTACCACACGGACGACGTCGAAGAGGTAAGGGGCCGGCGGCGGCAATCGGTCACGACCGTGGCTTCGCTCGCCGCGTTCGGCGGCGTGCGGAAGACCGGGGACATGCTGGTCAACCGCGCCGTCTACCAGGACCTCAGCCGCGAGTTTCTGCGGAGCCGCGGCTATGATGGCCCCCTGGTCAGCCCTCGCGAATCCGCCGCGCATCTGCTGGCCATCGCCGCGGATCACGATTTCACCCTGTTCGAGTACTTTCAGACCGACCTGATGGCGCACAAGGGCACGCCGGATGACGTCCGCCGCGTGCTTTCGCGGTTGGACGAATTCCTGGAGGGCCTGCTCGCGTGGCCGAACGAGCCGGGTCATCTTCTGCTGTTGACCAGCGATCACGGGAACATCGAGGATTCGCGCACGAAAGTGCACACGGAGAATCCGGTGCCGCTCGTCGCGGTCGGGGAGGGGGCGGAGGTCATGAAGGCGGGCGTGAAAAGCCTGACCTACTTCGTGCCGACGCTGCTGGAGCTTTATCCGCAGAAGAAGCTGGAGACTTGAAACTGGAAACTGGAAACTTGGAACATGGAACTTGGAACACGTCCGAAACGGCGTCCCGGTTGGGACGAATACTTCATCGACATCGCGCACGTGGTTGCGCGCCGGAGCAACTGCCGGCGCCGCCAGGTGGCAGCGCTGATCGTCGTCGAGAAGCGGATCATTTCGACGGGCTACAACGGCACGCCGCGCGGCATCAAGAACTGTTATGAGGGCGGGTGCCCGCGCTGCGCCGGCGATTCGAAATCGGGGGCGAACCTGGGCGACTGCATCTGCGCGCACGCCGAGGAAAACGCGATTGTGCAGGCCGCCTATCACGGGATTTCCGTCCGCGGCGGAACCCTCTACTCGACGATCAGCCCCTGCCTGATGTGCGCCAAGATGATCATCAACGCGGGGCTCCAAGAAGTCGTTTACGAACACGATTACCACTTCCAGAAGACCGTCCGGGATTTGTTCCGCAAGGCCGGCCTGAAATGCCGGCAGTTCAAGAGAAGGTAGAAATCGTCCTCGTACTCGATCTCGTCGTCGTACTCGGAATTCGAGGACGACGACGAGGACGAAGCAGGCAGATCATGATCAACGAAGTTCGCAACGGCTACGAAGTCCGCACCCTCGTCTCTTCCGACGGCGGCACGAGGGCGTCGTTCGTGCCGGAGAAGGGCGGGGCGGGTTCGTCGCTGGTGATCGCCGGCCGCGAACTGCTTTTCCTCCACGACTTCTTCTGGGACCGGCAGACAGAGAATATCCCCGGCGGCTGGCCGTTCCTGTTTCCGATCTGCGGGCGGCTGGAGCGTGACGGGCGGGCCGGAGAGTACTTGCATGAAGGCCGCACGTACAGGATGCCGATCCACGGATTCGGCCCGCGCGTTCCGTGGTCGGTGGTCGAGTCGGGTCGTGACGACACGCTGATCCTGCGGCTTGAGGACACGGACGCGACCCGCGCGATGTATCCCTTTCGATTCGAGGTCGTGCTGACGTACCGCGCGGAGAGGAACGCTCTTGTTTGCGAGCAGTCGTACGTGAACCGCGGCGACGTGCCGATGCCGTACTACGCCGGGTTTCATCCGTACTTCCTGACTCCGTCGCCGGGCGCCGGCAAGGAGTCCGTTGCGCTGGACTACAGGCCGGTTCGCGCCTTCCGGTACAACGGGCGATTCACCGGCCTTGCGGAGGAGGTTCCGCCGCCGCCGGTTCCGGTCACGGCGCACGCGGCGGCGGTGCTGGAACAGCGGTTGACGGAGGTGGGGGCCGATCGCGGGATGCGGATCGTCATGCCGGACGGGTTTGAGATTCGCATGGAGGCCGAATTGTTTCCGTACATCCAGCTTTACACGATGCCTGACAAACCGTTCTTATGTGTCGAGCCGTGGATGGGGGTTCCGAACGCGCTGAATACCGTCGCCGGCGCGCGGTGGCTGAAGCCGGGGCAAGTGGAGAGGGGTATGTTGAGAGTCTGGATCGCAGCATAGAATCGTCGTCTTCCTCGATCTCGTCCTCGTCATCGAGGATTTCGAGGACGAGGAACGACGACGAGGACGAGGACGATTATGAAATCAGGCGAGAAATCGAAGATTCTGGTCACGTGCCCCAAAGCGATTCCTCCTCTGCTTGCGGAGGAAATCCGCGCGCTGGGCCTCCCGGTGCTCCGGCAGCTTCCCGCGGGCGTCGAGACGGAGGGCGGATTCGAAGACTGCCTGAAGCTGAACCTCTGGCTTCGAACGGGCCATCGTGTTCTCCGGCTCATCAAGACGTTTCCCGCGCGCAATGCCGACGAGCTGTATGCCGAGGTCCTTCAGATCCCGTGGGAGAAGCACATCCGCGAGGACGGTTACCTGAGCGTGATGTCTTCCGTCGAGAACACGACGATCCGCGATACCCGCTTTGCCAGCCTCCGGTGCAAGGACGCGATCGTCGATCGCATCTCCAAAGAGTGCGGCCGGCGTCCCGATTCCGGCCCGCTGTGCGAGGGCGTCGTCATTTTTCTCTACTGGCGGCAGAACGAATGCGCGATCTACTTCGACACCTCCGGCGAGCCGCTGTCGAAGCGGGGCTACCGGAAGATTCCGCTCCAGGCGCCGATGCAGGAAACGCTGGCCGCGGCGGTCGTACTCACCTCCCGCTGGCGCGGCGAGATCAATTTCGTCAATCCGATGTGCGGCAGCGGGACGCTGGCGATCGAGGCGGCGCTGATCGGTCTTCGCCGGGCGCCCGGGCTTACCCGCAGGAATTTCGCCTTCATGCATCTCAAGGAATTCGACGCGCGCGCCTGGGAGACGCTGAGGAAGGACGCGGAATCCGCCGCGGCCGGTTCGCTTCCCGGAAAGATCATCGCCACGGATATTGAAGAGGGCGCGGTGCAGGCGGCGAGGCAGAACGCCGCGATGGCGGGCGTCGAAACCTTTATCGACTGGGCCGCGTGCGATTTCGCGCAGACCGTGGTGCCGGCGGGCGGCGGAGTCGTCGTCTTCAACCCCGAGTACGGCGAGCGGCTGGGCGACACGCAATCGCTGGTGCGGGTGTACCGGCGGATCGGCGATTTCCTGAAGAAGAGCTGCCGGGGCTACACGGGGTACGTGTTCACCGGCAACCCCAAGCTGTTCAACAAGGTCGGTCTGAAGCCGTCGCGCGAGCTGACCTTCTTCAACAGCAACATCGAGTGCCGGCTTCTCGAGTTCGAATTGTACTCGGGGACGAAAGGCGGGACGGCAGTCCAAGGTCCAAAGTCCAAAGTCCAAGGAAATCAATAGACCTTTGACCTTAGACTTTGGACGTTGGACTCCCCTAGAACATCCAGATCGGGCCGACCAGGATGGACTTGTCCTTCGTGAACTGGTGTTCCATGTAGTCGCCGCGGATCGAGATGCCCGTGGTCTTCGTGAGGAAGAAGTTGAAGCGGCCGCGGAAGATATGGAAGTCCTTCTCGATCTTCTGGCTGTCCTGGTAGTAGTACTGGGTCGAGGCCTCCATCATCCGCCAGCGCCACGCCATCGTCAGGCCGTACAGGTAGGAGTCGTTGTCCTGGTCCCCATGATTCGTGTCCACGCTTTCCCACGCGTAGCCGGCCCATGGATTCACGACAAGATGCAGCTTCGCGATGCGCAGGAACGGGCCGGTCTTCACCATCGGCACCTTCACCTCGATGTCCGTTCCCTCGGGCTTGATCTCGTGATACAGGTAGCCCACGCCCGCGTTCCACGTCACGGGGGCTTTCGAGCTGAAGTAGTAGTTCGCGAAGAACAGGTCGCCCCAGACGTCCGTGTCGTTCACGTCCGAGTAAAACAGGAAGTTGTTCACGATGAAGTTCGGGTGGAGCACCATCGCGAACAGGCCATACATCGGTCCCGTATCGGTTTCCGTGGCCGTGGGCGTTCCCGGCGGCCCCTGGTGCAGGGTCAATTCGTTCTCCGCGACGCCCGCCATGGGCGACACCAGGAACTTGACGCCTTCCAAGGACGGCGCCGCCTCCTCGGCCAGGGTGGAACCGCCGCACAGCGCGACAAGCAAAGCCAGAACAACCCGTCTTCCGTTCCGCATGATTTGTTTCCTTGTTGTCTTCTACACCGTCAGCTGCGCGTCAAGCCCTTTGCCCGTCGGCCAGCGCACGGTGAGATCCGTTGACTTTACTTCAACATCGCCTTCTGTCGAACGAATTGAAACGCTTTCTTCCGGGCGGCGCGCCTTGAGGATCGCCGCCAGGCAGATCGCGCGCTCGAGCCCGTCGCCGCGCCGGTAGTTCCAGACCTCGTCCGGCTGCGCGAGCCGCGTGCCGTCGTAGATCGATTCGTTGGGAAAACCGGCGAGGTGCGCGACGACCTGGTCGCGGCTCATGTTCTGCGCGCCCGTGACCGAGACCGGGCTGCGCTCCATCGCCGCCTTGAGGAACGGCGCCCAATCCGCGCGCGACAGGTCGCGAAACGCGTAGAAGGCGAGGTCGGCGACCGGCTGGCAGGCGCGGATGGATTCGAGATACGAGAAGATCTGATCGCGGGTCATCTCGGTCGAAATCCTGATCGGCTCCGCGGCGACGAATGTCCTGCCTTCCGGGGGCAGGCGCGGCTCGAGCCGCAGGAAATGGAACATCTCCTTGATGATCTCGCACGTGTGGTGGTCGGTGCAGTTGAACTCCTTCATCAACTGCCGGGTGTGCTCCGCGTTGTCGATGTCGACCTTGCGCCCCTTGAAGAACGTCTCGAACTTGTTCAGCAGGATGCGCTCGGGAATCGGCTCGGTAAAAAATTCGTCCTCGTCGATCTCCTCGAGGAGCTTGTCGCGGGTCTTGTCGCTGACCTTGAACGAGCTGGAATGCTCGTAGGCGTAGACCTTTTCCGCGGCGATGTAGCGGGGCTTGCCGCGGAAATCGTGGGCGATCTGGAAACAGAGCTGGTGGCGGGAATTCTGGCGCAAGTAGTTTGCCAGGGTCTCCGCGTTGAGGTCCGTGGTGACAAACTCCTTGAGCTTCTTCCGGAAGCGCGTGTAGGCCTCCGGAGCGATCGTGGCCTCGGGGTAGACGACGTGAATGAAGCCGGTGTTGTGCGCGACGAGGGTGACCTGCTCATGCCGGAGCGCGCGCTGGGCCTTCTCGGTCAGCTCCGTGCCGTTGAACCACATGTTCTTCGTCACCACGCGCCGGTTGTTCGTCAGCACCCCGTCGGCCGTGTCGATGAAGTTCTGCGAATGGAGCGGCGTGGCGAACAGGAAGATGTCCTCGAGCGGGATCCGGCAGACCACGAACATGGCCGCCGCGTAGAGCGTCGAGAGCGACACGCATTCGCCCGCGCCGGTCTGGTAGCCGTCCTTGAACCGGAACGCGTCCATCGCCTCGACCGTTTCCGTCTTCCAGTAGGGGATGATGTTGCCGTCATACTTGTCGAGGCCGAAGTGGCGGCGGATGTCGAGGCTGAAGTAGTACTTGTCGCCCTCGTAGCCGAACAGCGCGTTGCTCTGCGCGATCGTCGCCTCGTCCATCCACGGCCGGAACCGTTCGATCTCGCGCTCCTGGGTGGTCAGGCCCCACGTGTCCAGGTCGAGATTGAATTCGTAGTTGTCGATGATGAACTGCTTGAGGCGGAGGATGCGGCGGTACGGCGTCATGCCGTCGAGCTTGGCGAACCACTCGTGGTCGCGCCACGCCCAGAGCCTGGGCGACAGGATGTTCGCCAGCGTCAGCGCGTAGAGCAGTTCCGGGAAGATGAAGATCTCCATGTCGGAAAGCGTCAGCGCGCTGGAATACTTCTCCAGGTCGCGCGGGCTGATGTCCGGTGCTTTTGTCATCGCGTTCTCCGTCAACTCGTTGCCGCAAGGGGACGCGTAAACATAGCACAAAAAGCCGCGCCCGCGAATTCTTCCCATGTTCGGAAAAACGTGATAGATTTTCCAACCCTTGGAAGAACCAGCAGAAAAGTTTCCAAGGATTGGAAGATTCCGTGGACAACGAGACATCACAACCGTCGCAACCGAAGGAAAAGCCGGTCATCCTCCTGGACCTGAACTTTGTTCCCACGTGGGCGCGCCAGCCGGCGGGCAAGAACCCGTACGAGCAGTTCAGCGGGGGCGGGGAACGCCGCGACCGCGGCGAGCGCCGGGAGTGGGGCGGGGAGCGGCGGGATCGAAAACCGCGGCCGGGCGGACCGGGGAAGGGCCGGCGCGAGGAGCGGCCGGATCGAAGGGGACCGCGCGAGCCGAGGCCGTTTCCCGAACGGCGGATGGAACGGCCGCCGGAAATGCTGCCGCTCGACATCAGTTTTATCCCGGAGCGGACGCGCCTCAGCGCGGTCGTGCACGACCTGCGCGAGTCGGGGCGCGCGTATCCGCTGATGGACATCGCGTCCGCGTTCCTGGCGAACCCCGCGTTCTACCTCGTGAAAATCGAAACGCGTTCGCCGGGGGCGGGCCAGCCGCCGCTGCGCCTGTTCCAGTGCAAGGAGTGCCGCGTGGTCTTCGGCCAGAAGGACGCGCTGATGACGCACGCCCTGGACAAGCACCTCGAGAAGGTTTTCGTCCGGGAGGAGAACAAGGTCGAGCCGCCGTCCGGCAATTTCGTGGTCATTGCGCGCTGCCGTCTGAGCGGCGCCCTGCTCGGCCCGCCGAACTACCACGGCTACAACGAGAAACTCCAGGATCTCTGGAAAAAAAAGTTCGCGCACATGTCGCTGGATGCCTACCGCGCGCATATCGAGACGGTGCGCGACCCCGACTTGATCGAGAAGTGGAAACAGGAAAACAGCACGCAGGTCGTGTACCGGCCGCGCGAGCCGGAGGGGGCGGCGCCGCTTTCTCTCGCGGAGGTCCAGAGGTTGTTCGTGCAGGACCACGCGCCCGCCCTCGCGACCGATGGGCACCGGTTCATCATTCCCGCCGAGGCCGCGCGCCAGTTGGACGATCCGCAGCTCCGGAACGCGGTGCGCGAGGCGTGGACGCGCGAGAGCCATCGGCCGTTCTCGCTGATGCTGGCGCTCCGCCCGGCGTTCAATCACATGGGCCTGCACCTGTTCCGCGTCAAGAGCGGCATCACGTTCGTGACGTACATCCGGCCGCGCCCGATCGATCCCGGGCAGGCGATCACGAGCATCGCGGCGGTCCTGCAGTTTCTCCAGTCGCATCCGGGCTGCAGCCGGCAGGAACTGGTCGAGAAATTGCGGCCGGGCGTGTCCCTGGACTCGCCGACGGTCGCCGAGGTGATCAGTCCGCTGCGCTGGCTCATCGAGCGCGGACACGTCATCGAGTTCTTCAACGGCACGCTCTCCGTGCCGGGCGGGCGCGCCGCCGGATCGAATCCGCCGGCGCACAGCCATCCCTGACCTTCCGTCCGCTGTTCGCGGCCGTCCCGTTTACTTCGCCGGGGCGCCGGTCGCTGCCGCCTCCGGGGCCCGGGAGACGCGCAGATCGCGGAGGAGCATCTTTCCACGGATTCCCGACACGGCGATGAAATCGATTTGTCCGGGGCGTGCCAGGAATGTCAGCGGGAAGGAGAGGGTTCTCGTGGCGCCGGGTTCAAGCTGGAACGTGTCGCTCTTGAAGAGGGTTGTCCTGCCGCTTTTCAGTTCGATCGAGCCGAACGTGTTCGTTGCGGCCAGGTTTTCAGCGGTCACCCGCAGCGTGTCGCCGAACGCCGCCGGGAGCAGGGAGGGATAGACGCGCGCGCCGGCCCAGCCGATCTTTCCGTCGATCCGGAGCGAGTCCGCGTTCGCTTCGGCCGTCACGTCCGGACTGTGCGTGAGGTTTGCCAGGCGCCAGTACGGCATCAGCGACATTTCCGCGCCGGCGGGCAGTTCCTCGGGGACCCGGATTGCTTTCACGCGGGCGAGGTCCTGCGTCGAGAGCTCCCGGACGAGCGCGGGGGAGGAAATCTGCAGGGAGCTTTCGTCCAATCCGCCCATGTAATTTTCGTAAATGAAATTCAGCATGTTGAATTTCTTTCCGGCGACGCCCGGCGGGATGGGGAGGACCACGCGCCGCCACTGGTCGCGGCTGAGCTTCATGTCCGGCGGTTCGAAGGAGACGTTCCATCCGCACGACACGCTTTCCCGGCCCTGCTGGTCGAGCTTGCATTCCACCCGCAGGAGGTTCGGCACCTCGCCGAGCGGTCCCGCGAGGACGTCGAACACGAGATGCCTGGAGTTGGCCAGGCTCATGTCGTTGCAGCGCGTCCACACCCCGGCGAACCCGTTGCTGAGGACCGCGTCCTCGAATTCGAAGTAGATGAGGTCTTCCGATTCCTGGCTGATGTCTTCCGTGGCCTCGCCCACGGCGCCCGAGCCAAGGAACTCCGGCTTGTCCGCCGCGGACACCGCTTCGGGGCGCGCCGGCGGGGTCCGGTAGGGCGGCAGTTCGCCGATTTTCGCGATGGCCGCGTCCAGATCGACCTCCTGTCCCACGGGGACGTCCTTGTTCACCAGCGTGACGGAACGGACGGCGAGCTTGTCCTCGGCGGGGAAGTCCGGGTTGCGGACGGGATCGTCGATGGAAAACGAGACGTAGGTCAGGGGCCGGTGGAGGAAGCGTTTGCGGAACTGGAGCGGGTAGGTGAGGGTCATCCACTTCCCGTCGTCGCTCAATGTCCCGCGGTTACGCGAATCCACGTGGATGGGCTTCACAAGGGAGGTGTCCTCTCTCTTGAGCGCCATGTTGAACCGGTGCGGCTTGCCGTCGTTGGGAACCGTGACTTCGACGTGCGTGAAGCCGGCGGGGTAGGGGCGGGCGTGGCCGAGATAGGTTCCCCACCACGCGAAGCGGGAGTAAATGTCCGCCGTCCGGGGGATCGCGTAATCAATGATCATGCCGTCGTCGTTGAGGCTCCAGCGGATGTTCTGTCCCTCCGGGGAGAACACATTCGCGCCGTGCCGGTCATCCACGCCCGGGGCGAGGTTCTGCAGGATCTCGAAGCTGGGGGCCTGGAGGCCGAGGGTGCGGGTCGTGCTGTAATCCCGGTCGGGCGGTTCGGGGAAGGGCGACTGGGGTGTGCGGAACGCGGTGAGGCCGGCCGTCTTGAGGATCTGGGCTTCCTTGCGCGCAAAGAGTTTGCGGACGAAGTCGATGCACCGTATCTGCGTCCCCGCGACATCGTGCGTCTGAAGGTACTGGAGGATTTCCTTGTGGACCCCTCCGCCGAGGAGGGCCGCGGTCCGGAACTGAGAGTCGGCGGCGATGATGTCGGCGCGGCCTTCGGGTCCCGAGGACTCGACCGGCCCGTAACGGGTCAGCAGGTTCTGGCCGGCGACCAGCTTGCGCAGCCAGGCCAGCCCGGCAGCCGGCTCGCACAACAGGACGGGCGCCGTGGCATAGACGACGGCGCAGTCGTCGCGCTGAATATACTCGGGATATTCGGATATCTGTCGAATGCCCATTTTGCTGTAGGCGCCGAGGGGGTCGTAGCTGACCGCGAGGAACCCGGGATTCTTCCGGCGGACCGCGTAATCGGCCTGGACGTACTGGCTGTTCCAGAAACACGCGTAGCCCGGCAGGTTTCGGATCGGGAGGAAGAGAAACGCCGGAATCAGTTCGTGGTTCGATGCCGTGTACCCGATGGGGACGTCGATCGTCTCGCCGGCCGGAGTCTTCCACTCCGTGATTTTCGCTTCGAGTGTGTCCCAGATCGCCAGGCGCTCTTGCTCTGTCATCGGCGTGTGGAGCAGGGCCCAAAGCACCGCGAGCATGTCCTCCGTCCAGAATCGGCGCAGGTAGTAGTCCGGATTCCCGATCCCGGTCTTCACGTTGATCTCGCCGAAGAACCGGCTGTTTTCGCGGTCGAGGAACAGCTCCAGCTTCTGGCGCGCGAGCAGGGAGTGGATCTTCTCCGTCACCGCCTTGGCCAGCGGTTCCTCGTTGCCCTCCAGCGCCGAAAGGATTGCGGCGTAGCACCAGTTGAGGATGCCGTTGTCGAGAAGCGGCACCAGGTCCTTGTCGCGCATGGCCTTGCCGTCCGGGTTGATGCTGACCCAGGCCAGCAGTCCGCCGAGAAACTGGATACCTGCCGCCTCGTCGCGCTCGATCACGTCGCCGATGGTGTCCAGCGTGTGCAGGATCCGCGCCAACGCGAGGGTCTTGTTGTCCGCCTGGATCGAACGGGCCTTCAGGTCATCGACCTCGGACCGCAGGGCGATCAGGTTGACCTTCCCGTACGGGCCCTGGCCCTCGTAAACCTTCAGCAGGAACAGGAGATACGGCCCGATCGCGGACGCCGAGGTGTACATGCCGCGCCCGTAGGTCAGCCCGCTCGCCGGGTCGATCCGCAGGTGGTCCACCGGCAGGAAGGTCCGCTCGTCGACGCCGACCCGCGGCCGCGCGTAGGACGCGATGCCTTTCAGCGTGGTGAGCAGGGGATCTTCCGCCGACGCCGTGCCGACCGCGTTCGTCGATGACGCGGATGAAGGCCGGACCGTCCCCGGGGAGTCCGAGAAAGCCGGAATCGCGCCGGAAAACAGAACGACGCCGATCCAGATCAGACACGAACAGGTGTGCTTACTCCAGCGAGACGCTGTCCACATAGATGGCCCCCTCCTTGGGTTGGGACGTGTGGTCCTCGAAGACGATGACGAGTTCCTGGAACGTGCTGAAATCGCTGATGAGGAAGTCGTCGAGAAGAACCGCGAAGCGGGTCCATGAGGGATTGATCCCGTCAACGTAGTACGCGCCGCGCTCGGTCTCGGTCTTGAGTTCAATCTTCACGCGCGATGTGCCACCGGTGGCCGCGTCGCTCTTCATCCAGATCACAAGGTTTGAGTGCGAGCTGGCATCGAGCTGGCCGGCTGTCTTCATCCAGAAACCGCAATAGGCCGGCTGGGGGGAATTGACGTCGTATTCCAGTTTCATGCACGACCCCGTTCCGCCCAGCGCGTTCACCTGGTCGAAGCTCTCATAACAGCCCTGGGTGTAATCCTCCGCGCTCGAACTCCACGCGCCGAAATCGCCGCCAATGTTATTCGGCTTTGTTCCGGAATCGAAATCTGCCATGATCAACTCTCCGCCGAAGCTGACGCAAAACGGGCAGGTGAGGGCAATGACAGTCAACGCGACCACGACGTTACGCATACGGCACTCCTTTCGTCTTCTTGCTTCTCGATTTCCGAAAAACCCCATTATTCTACCAGAAACACCTTTTGAAACGGCAGGACACATGGAAAACAGCTTTTTTGACGAAAATAAGTATTGCAATCGCTCTCATAACATCATACATTCAGCTCCAAGTCAAGGGATATTGGTTCTAATGGTCATTAGAATCGGTTTCAGAAGTCCTTTAGGCGTTCTGGCTCTTGCCCAAGGAAATCGCTATGAAATGTTGCATTAGGCATTCGGTTTTCTTTCGTTTGGTTTGTACGGCTGTCCTTATGGCTTGGATGGCTGCCGGTCTGATATCCGCCGCACAAGCTTCTGAAGGTCCCTCCGCCTCGTCGACAACCGATATCGTTTCTTCCGCGAGCGGCGCTGCCGTATCCACGAATTCTACCGGTCTTGAACGGATCTACGTTCGCTGCGGCGGGCAGACCTACAAGGATATACAGGGGCGGGTGTTCGAGGCGGACAAGCCTTTCCGGGACGGCGAGGATTGGGGATACATCGGCGGCGAGGTGGGTTCGGCGCCCGCAGACGCGACGGTGGCGGGCACGGCGGACCCGCAGTTGTTCCTGAGCGAGCGTTGGGGCGTGAAGGAGTACCGCTTCAGGATGAAGCCCGGCGTGTATCGCGTTACGATGTGCTTCAACGAGGCCTATTTCAAAGCCGCCCGCCGTCGCGTCTTCGATATCCTGATCAATGACCGCCTCGTGGTTCCCCAGCTTGACATCGTCGGAGTGGCCGGGCCCAACGCCGCGCTGGAAATTGTCCGCACGGTGGCGACGGAGGACGGCTGGGTGGTCATCGGCGCGCGTGACATTCTGGACAAGGCGAAGTTCGATGCCATCGCGATTGAGCCGGCCCAGGCGGACGCCAACCCGCCCGCGGCGCCGGCAACGGTCACGGTCTTCCCCCGCTCGAACGCGGTCGGCCTGGAATGGACACCCGTGGAAGCCGAGGACATGGCGGGCTACCGGGTTTATCGCTCCGTCGCCGAGCCTGCCGCGTGGGAGCCTGTCTCGACAGGTCTGCTCTCGCTTGCATGGTTCCTGGATCTGGCGGTGACAAACGGTACGGCGGTTTCTTACCAGGTATCGGCCGTGGACCTGTTCGGCAACGAGAGCGCGCACAGCGCGACGGTGACGGCGACCCCGGCTTTGCCGCCGGCGGACCAGCTTTCGATCGGGATCAACGTGGGCGGGCCGGCGTGCAAGGACGAGGTGGGGCGCCAGTACATGGCTGACCGGGCATACACTCCGGCGAACGGCTCGGGCTACCTGCTGGCCGGGACCGATCATGTCCTCTCGGAGAAGTCGTTCGGCGAGCCGAACGATAGTTTCCAGGAGGGGACGCTGGTCTATCGCTTCGACCTTCCCGAGGGCGTTTACCGGGTGACCCTTGGGTTCATGGACCCGTGGAGCCGGCGGAACGGCGACCGCGTTTTCGATGTCCTCCTCAACGGTTTCCGCGCGGTGAAGGATCTGGATCTGGTGGGAGAGTATGGGGCTGACGGACTGCCGCTCCAGCTTCAGCGGGTCTGCCGTGTTTCGACCAACGGGCTCGAAGTTCGTCTGGCGGGAAACGCCGGGAAACCCGTGCTGACGTTTCTCCACGCGGCGCCGGAAGCCGCCGATCTGTCTGCGCCCGCCGCGCCGGCGATGCGCCAGACCGTTTCCCGCGACGAAGTCGTCTCGATCTCGTGGGATGCCGTTCCCGAGCAGGACGTGATTGGTTACAAGGTTCTGAAAGCGGAGGGCGAGCCGTCGCGGATCGTTTCGCCGGAGGGCGGGCTGTGGCTCGGGGAGTCGTTCGTGGATCACGACGTCGAGAACGGCAAGCGCTATTTCTACGAAGTGCGCGCGGTGGATGCCTCGGGCAACGAGAGTCCCTCGTCCGCGCGCGTGACGGGCGAGCCGAAAGAGCCCTCCGACGACGAGCTGCTGGACACGATCAGCCGGGCGGCGTTCGAATTCTTCGTGAAGGAGTGTCTCCCCCCCGCGTACCTGACCAAGGACAAGAATGTGGACGGGCCGGGGAGCATCGCGGCGATGGGCTTCGGCCTTTCGGCCCTGTGCCTGGGGGCGGAACGTGGCTGGATGGACCGGGGCGAGGCGGAGCGGCGCGCGTACCTGATGCTCCGGGCGCTGAACAGCAACTCGAAGAATAAATGCCAGGGGTTGTTCTACCACTACCTCGACCGGGATGGCGGTCCGAGCGCGGGTGGGTACGAGCAGGTCATCTCGACGATCGATTCGGCGCTGCTCGCGTGGGGCGCGATTGCGGCGGGCGAGTACTTCGGAGGGCGCGTCAAGGAGGAGGCCGCGCTTATGACCGGCCGGATGAACTGGAAGTTCTTCGCGAAGCCGCAGGAGAAGATGATCGCGATGGCCTACAAGCCGCAGGGGGGGCGGTTTGACGGCGCGTGGGATTACTACACGGACGAAGCGATCCTCATTACGGTCCTCGGCGCGTCCGCGCCGAACCCCGAGTTCCGGCTCGGCCCGGAGTACTTCTACGGCTTCAAGCGGGAGCGGAAGAACTACAAGGACCTGAAGGATATCGTGATCACGTGGCCGGGGGCCCTTTTCACTTATACCTTCGCGCACTGCTGGCTCGATTTCCGGACGCTCGGCCCCGACAACCCGTTGGCCGTCGGCCTGCCCGAGGATTTGAAGACGGACTGGTGGGACAACACGACGAAGGCGGTGAAGGCCAACAAGGAGTTCTGCAAGTTCCTTGCGAAGCGGCATCCGACGTACGGAGAGAACGCCTGGGGGCTGACGGCCTGCTCCGGCCCGGATCACCGCTACGTGGTTTGCGGTTCGCCTCCGTGCGGGGGCGCAGCGGAAATCGGCGGCGGGCTGCTCGCGACGTACGGCGCGGGGATGTCGGTCCCGTTCCTGCCGGAGGACGCCACGGCCGCCCTGCGCCACTACTACACGATGCGGGACGCCGAAGGGCGCAAGATGCTGTGGAGGGACGAGTTCGACGGCGGCTACGGCCTGGTGGACTCGTTTAACGTAAGCCGGGACTTCGTTTCGGACGAGGTTCACGGCATCAATCACGGTCCGATGCTTCTCCTCATTGAGAACCATCGAAGCGGATTGATCTGGAAGCTGTGCTTGAAAAACAAGGCCATCCGGGAAGGGCTCCAACGCATCGGATTCGCGATGCCGTGAACGGGAGCCCCGGGCCCGAGGGTTTCTTGAAAGGAGGGCAGTTGCAGACTGAACGAGGACGGACTGAAAGGTTGTGCAGGAAAAAACGTGTCAGGAATAACCATAGGAGGCATACAATGAGTGCTCGTAGATTGAGTGTGGTTCTGCTGGCGGTAGTGGCGATGGCCATCCCGGCGATGGCGGCCGAGAGACAGGTGGTGGCGGACTTCGATATGCCGCCCCCGAGCAATCTGGGCGGCGGCTACGGCGCGTTCTCGCCGAACCCCGAGGAAATGACGTACGTCACGGTTGAGACGATGGACGACACCGTGAGAAACGGCACGAACGGCGCCTCGATGAAACTCGAGTACAACGTCGACCAGGCCGGGTCGTACAACGGATTCTGGATGAAGCTGGGGCCGCAGGAAGCCGGCAACAACTTCGATGCCTCGGCCTTCACGAAGCTCTCGTTCTGGGTCAAGGGCGATTCGTCGGTCGGCATCCCCTCGAAGGTCAAGATCGAGCTCAAGGGCGATCCGGGCACGCGGATCGGCCGTTCTTACGTCAGCGGCATTACCGACAACTGGACGCGCATGGAAGTTCCTCTGAGCAGCGTGTCCGCCCAGCGCGTGGACCTGACGAAGCTCAACGAGTTCGTCATCGTCTTCGAAAACAACGTCGTGGCCCCGGGCAAGAAGGGCGTCATCTGGATCGACGACATCGCCTTCGAGCCATAGTCCTTCGGATCGAGTGGAAGAAAGCCTCCCGGCTTTGTGCCGGGAGGCTTTTTTTATTTGCCGCACCCGTCCACTTTCTGGTTTCGGTCCCATACACGCGAACTCCATTTCCGGGTATTTTATCCAAGGCCCGCCTTGTTTTCGGGCTGTTGGGAGTCAATGTTTGATTGCGAGACTGATGCGGTGGTTTTTGTTTCTTCTGTTGTGCCTGCCTCTTCGCGCGCACGGAGGGGGAATTCTGCGCGAGGTCTACACGGGGATCTCCGGCGGCTCGGTCTATGACCTGACGAACAGCGCCAAGTATAAGGCCGGCGCGCCGGACACGACGAACTGGGTGACCGATCTTTTCGAGGCGCCGATCAATGGCGCGGATGCCTACGGCCAGCGGATGCATGGGTATGTCATTCCCCCGCAATCCGGTTACTACACGTTCTGGATTGCAAGCGACGACAGCTCCGAGCTCTGGCTGAGCACGGAACCTTCCCCGGTGACGAACCTGTCGCGGATCGCCTATCTCTCCGGCTGGTCGGCCCCCCGCGATTGGGCCGTCAGCGGCACCCAGCAGTCGGCGCCGGTCCTGCTCGAGGCGGGAAAGCTCTACTACATCAGCGCCCTGATGAAGGATGACAGCGGCGGAGACAACCTGGCCGTGCGCTGGCAGTGGCCGGACGGAACGATCGAGGGGCCGATTCCCTGCGCGCATCTTGTGCCGCCGGGCGGTCCGTGGGTCCCGCCGCAGATTTCGGATCAGCCCGACGATCTCACGGTGACCGAGGGCGAGTCCGCCGGTTTTCGTGTCGGCGTGAGCAACCTGTATCCGGTGGCCTGCCAGTGGCAGCGCGGCGGCAGCAACATCACGGCGGGAACGGAGTCGAATTATGTTGTCTCCGTCGTGACGCTGGCGGACACGAACACCCAGTTCCGGTGCGTCCTTTCGAACTCGCTCGGGTCCGTCACGAGCGCCGTCGCCACGCTGACCGTCCTGGCCGATACGAACCGGCCTTCGCTCTCGCGCGTGTACAACGTCGGCACGACGGAGGTCCGCGCGGTGTTCTCGGAGCCGGTGCAGGCGGCCGGGGCGACGAATCTTTCGAACTACCAGGTTCTTTCGGGCATCACGGTTCTGTCGGCGGTCCTGGATTCGGATCTTCGGACCGCGGTCCTGACGGTTTCGCCGCTCGTGTTCAACAATGTGTACACGCTGACCGTGAGCAACCTTCTCGACCGGTCGGCCGCGTCCAACGCGATCCTGCCCGGCTCGCAGTGGACGTTCACCGCGCGCGAGTACACCCTGCAGGACATCGGCTCGCCGTCGTTCACGGGGACGGTGTCTTATTCCGCGAACGGGGTGGAGATGACGGCGGGCGGCGCGGGCCTCGATGGCCAGGAAGATGCCTGCACGATGAACTACCGCCTCCAGTCCGGCGACTTCGACGTGCAGGTGCGCGTGGAAAGCCTCGATCCGGCCGACCCGTGGTCCATGGCCGGGATCATGGCCCGCGCCACGCTCGACGCGGACAGTTCCTTTGCCGCCGTCGCGGCGACCCCGAGCCTCAGCGGCGTGAATATGCGGTACCGGCGCGCGCTGGGCACCAACATGATCCTGAACGGAACCTTCGAGGGGGGGCGCGACGGCTGGGGATATCCCACGAATTGGGGGGTGTGGGGCGCGGCGCTGGCGCAGACCAATCGCGAGCCGAACGAGGGCGGATTGGGCAAACCGGCTCCGTCCGCCGCGCATGACGGCGTCTGGATGATGCGGCTGGCCAACGATCGGACGACCAGCGGCAATAACTGGGCGGGCGACTGCCAGTGGGTCGCGGTCACGCCGGGCGAACGGTATGTGTTCTCAGCCCACTACCTCATCCAGAGCAACCTTCCGGCGGGGCATTCCACCTACATGGACATCGAGTGGTGCAACAGCTCGAAGGCCGAAATCGGCACGCGCGTCTACAGCCCGCAAATGTCGGCCCAGTCCCCGTGGACGTACCTGTCCGTGACGGGCATCGCGCCGGCGGGCGCCGCCTACTGCAAGCCGGTGATCGCCTACGAGGACATTGACGGCCGGACGAACAGCATCGGCGAGCAATTCAACGTGTACTGGGATACCGCCGAGATGCGGATGGGCGCCGGTGGGGCGGTGGAATCGCTCGGCCATTTCCCGGTGAACTACCCGTACACGTGGATCCGGCTGAAGCGTGCGGGAAACCTGTTCACCGCGTTCGCAAGCCACGACGGAAGCCTCTGGAGCGTCGTCGCCTCCGTCAGCAACAGCCTGCCGTCCACCGTGTACCTCGGCGCGTTCGCGACCAGCCATGACGACGACGAGACCGTGACCGCCGGGTTCAGAGACTGGGCAACCGTCTCCGGCGGCACGACCGGCAGCCTGCAGGTGACCGGCTTCGAGCCGCTCGGGCCGTCCAGCCGGAAAACGGCGCTGACGATTTCGGAGATCATGTATCACCCCACGGATCGCGCGGACGAACGCAATCTCGAGTTCATCGAGATCTTCAACGGCGACCCCTTCGACGCGGACGTCGGCGGGTTTCAGCTGACCGGCGACGTGAGCTACACGATTCCCGGCGGCACGATGATCCCGGGCGGCGGGTTCCTGGTGATCGCGTCGGCGCCATCCGATGTCGAAGCGGTGTACGGATTGGACGGCGTGCTGGGCCCGTACAGCCCGAAACTCTCGAACGGCGGGGCGCTTGTTCAATTAAGGAATGGATTGGGCGCGCTGATTCTGGAGACGGAGTATGACGACGAGGACCCGTGGCCGGTGGCGGCCGACGGCGCGGGGCCGTCGCTGACGCTGGCGCGGGCTTCATACGGCGAGGGGGATCCGCGGGCGTGGGCCCCCAGCCGGTGCGTTGGCGGTTCGCCCGGCGCGGCGGATCCCGTGTTTGTCATGCCGTACGATCCCGTGCGGATCAACGAGATCGTCGCGCACACGGATCCGCCCGATTACGACTACGTGGAGCTCTACAACCACAGCACGTCCACGGTGAACCTCGCGAACTGCATTCTCACGGACGATCCCGCGACGAACAAGTGCATCCTGCCGGGTGGCACGACGATCGCGGCCGGCGGTTTCCGCGTGTTCACGTCGAACGAGCTGGGATTCGCGCTCAGCGCGTACGGGGAAACGGTCTACTTCAAGAGTCCCGGCGGCACCAATGTGATCGACGCCGTCCTGTTCCCGGGTACGGAAAACGGCACCGTGCTGGGCCGGTATCCCGACGGCGCGCCGGGCTTCCACGAATTGCTGGCGCACACCGATGGCACGAACAACACGCGGACCACGCTCCGCATCCGCGACGTCATCATCAACGAGATCATGTACCACCCGATCACGGAGAGCGACGACGACGAGTACATCGAACTCTACAATCGCGGAACCAGCAATGTGAACCTCGGCGGCTGGCAGTTCACGAAAGGAATCGAGTACACGTTCCCGACGAATGCCATCCTGGCGCCCGGCGGCTATCTCGTGGTGGCCCGCAATGTGACCAATCTCATCGCGCGCTATCCGCAGCTCTCGGTGACGAACACGTTCGGCGATTACTCCGGCAAGCTGGCCAACAGCGGCGAGCGGGTCGTTCTCGCGAAGCTGGACGATCCCGGCGATCCGGAGGGCGAGGCGTGGGTGACGATGGACGAAGTGTCGTATGGCGACGGCAACAACTGGGGAAGGTGGACGGACGGGGACGGCAGCAGCCTGGAACTCGTGGACGCCGGCGCGGATAACCGGCTCGCCCACAATTGGGCGGGCAGTATCGAGACGAACAAGGGCACTTGGACAACGATTTCCGCCACGGGAACGGTGGACAACGGATCGGGCAATGCGGACGAGTTGCACGTGGTGCTGCTGAACGGGGGCGAGTGCCTGGTGGACAACGTGCAGGTGGTCCAGGGCGGCAACCGGATCGCCAATTCCACCTTCAATGCGAACATCAGCGGATGGGTGGCCCAGGGGCATCACGGGACCTCGGCGTGGAACCCGAACGGCGTGTCCGGCGGATGCCTGCACGTGCGCGCGGGAAACGACGGCGACACGGGCGTGAACCGCATCGAGACGGACCTCACGTCGGCGCTCACCTGGGGCAGTTCCGCCGTCATCAGCGCGCGCGTGCGCTGGCTCAGCGGGCATCCCGAGATTCTCTTCCGGACGCGTGGCAACCACCTGGAAGCGTCAGGCCGGATGGACATCCCGACAAACCTGGGCACGCCGGGCTTGGTCAACAGCCGGGCGAAGGCGAATGTCGGCCCGGCGATTTGGGATGCCGTCCAAAGCCCGGTCCTCCCGGCCGCGGGCGAGAGCGTGCTGATTTCGGCGCGCGTCAGCGACACGGATACCGTTTCTTCCGTGACGCTCCGCTACCGGGTGGACCCGTCGTCCGTGACCAACGTGCTGAACATGCTGGACAACGGGACCGCGGGCGACGCCGTCGCCGGGGACGGCATCTACAGCGCCCTGCTGCCGGGGCAATCGGCGGGGACGATTGTTGCCTATCACATTCGTGCGTTGGACGGGCGCGCGGCCGCCGCGACCAACTTCTATCCGTTGGGCGCCCCCGCCAGCGAGGCGCTGGTGCGGTTCGGGGAGGAAGAGCCGGCCGGCAACTTCGGCGTCTACCGCGTCTGGATGACCCAGACCAACATCAACCTGTGGACACGCCGGGAGCCGCTGGACAACGCCGCCTTGCCTGCCACGTTCGTGTACGGGTCGTACCGCGTCATTCACAACGCGGGCGCGTATTACCGCGGCAGCCCGTTCATTCGCGCGACCTACAACACCCCGGTCAGCAACCTCTGCGCGTATCACCTGAACATGCCCGACGAAGACCAGTTTCTCGGCACGGACAAGTTCAACCTCGACAGCCTCGAGCCCGCGCGCGAGAACACGTCGCTGCGCGAGAAAATCTGTTTCTGGATGGCCGGCCGCATCGGCATTCCGTTCAGTCCCCAGCGCTTTGTGCATATCTACGTCAACGGCAGCCGGCGCGGGAACATCTACGGCGACACCCTGCACGTCAGCTCCGACTACGTCGAAAGCTGGTTCCCCGAAGAGGTCGGAGGGGAGATCTTCAAGATTGACGACTGGTTCGAATTCCCGGTGGACGGGCAGTTCACCAACTTCGCGTGCTACGACTCCACGCTGCAGGCGTTCACCACGACAAGCAACGTCCTCAAGAAGGGCCGCTACCGCTGGAACTGGGAAAAGAAATCCAACAAGGTTCTCACGGACGACTACGGTCGGGTTCTCGAACTCGTCCAGGCCATGAACGAGACCAACGCCGCGGACTTCCTCGCGAAGGCGAACGCGCTGTTGGACGTCGATGCGTGGGCGGGGATGATCGCCCTGCGGCACGCGGTGTGCGATTGGGACGGCTACGGGTACGCCCGCGGCAAGAACGCCTACGCGTACAAGCCGGCCGAGGGGCGGTGGCGGCTTCTGCTGTGGGACCTGGACTTCAGCCTGGGCAACTATTCGAGTCACGCGGTGGATACCGGCATCTTCCACGAAATCAACGATCCCGTCATCAGCAACAAGTTCCTGGGGACCGCCCAGTTCCGCCGCGCGTACTTGCAGGCGGTCAAGCGGATTGCGGAGGACGCGATGTGGGGCGCGAACGTGAATCCTGTTTGCGATGCGAATTACGCCGCGCTGACCGCGAACGGCGTTTCCGCCTATCCGCCGGACGATCTGGAAGCCTGGATCGGTCTGCGCCGCGCGTACCTTCTTTCCCAGGTCGGCGCGTACGAGGCGCCGTTTGCCGTGTCCAACAACGGCGGCGCGGATTTCAGCACGAACGGAAATGGC
>CALMZY010000209.1 GCA_937870865.1 uncultured Lentisphaerota bacterium
TTTTCTCGTATATCATTTCCTCTCCTCATCCGCGCCCATCCGCGTGATCCGCGGTGAACTGCCTCCCCATCTATAGAAAGAAACGGCGGGGCAAGATTTCCGGAGATTTCTAAAGAAAAATCGGATTGCGCTGATGGCGCGGATGGAACTTATCGTTCGGCGCGCACCTTGAACAGGCGGTGGGTGACATCCCCGGGGAGCGTCAGCTCGGCGGTGTAAGCGCCGGTTCCGGTGATGCCGATGTAGCCTGCCAGTTCGGACCAGTCGCCGGTCTGGGACAGGCCGTCGCGGTACAGGATGCTGTACGCGCGGCCCGATGCCAGGTTCCAGGAGATTCGGACAAGCGGGGGATCCATCGGAATGGCCAGGGACGCGGTGCGCAGCGCGGATCCGAAATCCTCCGGATCGGTTCCCGCCACTACCTCGTCGAAATCGCGCGCGCCGTCTCCGTCGGTGTCGGGGTTTGTCGGGCTGCTGGACCAGTCTTTTTCCATCAGGTGGTACGGCGCGGTCGAGCTGCCGTCGTCCCAGAGAAGTTCAATGCCCGCGGACCCGCGGATGGCGAGGTAGTTCTGGCTGGTTCCGCCGTCCGGTTGGCCCGGCAGCCAGCGGGTGAAGCTCCACGGCTCGCCGGTCACCCATTTCCAAACTCCCTCAATCTCCGTGTCGCTCGCGCCGAGCCACACGTACTTGCCCTGAAGCGCATAACCGAGCAGGGATTGAATCCGGGTCCACTCCTCCTCGCTGGTGATCGTGGCGAGATGACCGCCGCGGCTCAGCGCCTGGTCGCGCGCCTGGGGCCATGTGAGATAGGTGCCGAAAAGCTGGTAGCGCAGCACCTCGGCGCCGTCCGTCAACCCGTCGCCGTCGCTGTCCGGGTTGAAAGGATCGGCGCCAGATCGGTATTCAACGATGTTGGGCAGCTCGTCGGCGTCGGGGTCCGCTTCCCCGTCGGCCGACGATGTGCAGTCGAGCCCGTGCGTGAGCTCCCATCCGTCGGGAATGTCGTCTATGTCCGTGTCCGGGTTCATCGGCGCGCTCGACCAGTTCCGTTCAAAGAGATATCCCGGCGCCGTGGCGATTCCGAAGCCGTCGTCCCACATCAGGTTGGTGCTGGCCTCGCCCCAGATGGCGAGATAGTTCTGAATGATGCCGGCGTCCGGCTGGCCCGGCAGCCAGCGGGTGAAGCTCCACGTTTCGCCGGTGACCCATTTCCATGTTCCTTCGGTCTCCGCGTCGCTCGCGCCGAGCCATGTGTAGCGATTCTGCAGCACGTCGAAGAACGAGGCGCGGATGAACATCCACTCCGCCTCCGTCGTGATCGTCGCCAGGTGGCCGGTGCGGGAAAGCGCGTCCGTCCGCGACTGCTCCCACGTCAGGGTGCCGTTGACCCATGAAAACCGCTGGGCCTCCACGCCGTCCGACAGTCCGTCGGCATCGGAATCCTGAACGCGCGGATCGGACAGGCAAACGTATTCCTGCGCGTTCGCGAGCCCGTCGCCATCGATGTCCTGCATCGCGTCCTGCGGGTCGTACGGGTTCAGGGACAGCAGCGTTTCCCACGCGTCGGGCATGCCGTCGGCGTCCGAGTCGTCCGGCAGGACCGGCCGGAGGGCGAGGCTGGGGTCGCCGTAGAGATTGTACGCCATCACGTTGTTCCAGTCCCCGGCGTTGTACAGCTCCATGATCTGCGCGATCGCGACGTTCGCCTCGCCGAAGGTCACGTGGTTGCTCGCGGCGCGGGAGCAGAAACGGTAGGCCGTGGCGTGGCAGGACGCGCCGGACATCTGCGGTTCCTGCGTTCCCACGTAGTAGTAGGTGGGACGGCTTGCGGTGAGCGACGCGATCGCCCCGTTCTTGAGCAGGGAGTAGCCGCAGTTCTCCATGTCCTCGGGCTGGCCGGTGCTGCACGCCAGGTTGAAGACCAGCGAGGGCAGCGCATCGTTCAGCGCCGCGGCGTTCCAACACACGAAGAGGTTGCCCGCCGTGAACCCCATGCCGCGGGACGATCCGTGGCATGACATCTCGACCAGGCCGTAGTAGTTGCTCGACCAGTTCTGCTTCATTGATTCGTGCATCACTTCCTCGTCCGAATCGAAGATGGAATTGTGGTTGGTGACGCCGCTGTACGCACTCAAGCCGCCCTGCTCATACATTGTGTGCGACGCGAACCCTTCCTGCGCGAGGGTGTTTGTTTTCAGGGCTTCAGACAGGTAGGCCGTGTCCGTCACGCCGTCGAGGAACGTCTCGCCGAACAGCGCGCGCTTGCGCCACGACGGATACATCTCCCGCTCATATGCGATGGTCTTCAGGATGATGCGCCGCAGGATGCCCTGCCAGTGCGCGTGCGGGTACACGGGGATCCGGCCGACGATCACCTCGGGCTGGAAGTCGATGGTTCCGTAGGGGTAGTCGCAGGCGAAACTGCCGTAGTACGCATCGCCGTTCGGGTTCCAACTGCCCGACAGGTCAGAGTAATACCAGTCCGTGGGCACGGCGGAAGCGTAGTTCTCCGGATAGCAGACCTTCATCGGCAGATCGCCCGTGTCCGGCGTTGGGTTTCCGATCAGCAGGACATACTTGAGGTTCCACATGGCAAAGTAGATCTGCAGGAACTGTCGCATCCGTTCCGCCTTGCCGTCGGGTGCGGGCCCGGTGAGCTCGTTCCAGCCGTTCGCCTCGGAATTGCCGTCCACGCCCGTCTCCGTCACCACGCGTACCGTGTAGCCCATCAGCTGCTTGTGCGGCACGAGCCCGTGGAGCGTGGGGCTGTTCGTGTAGATCGCGTCCGTGGTCATGATCAGGTACCCCAAGCCCGCAAACGGCTGCGTGCCCAGCGTGGCCCTGGGCAGCCCGTACCATGTTTGCGCATCGTCGCGATTTTCCGCCAGGTCGAACACCACGGAATCCATGGCCGTGTCCGTCGAGGCCGTGGCCGGCACGGCGCGCGACGGCAGGTTGTAGACGAGGCTGAACTCGATGTGCCGCAGTTGCCGGGCTGTTCCCGTGACGGGATTATAGCTGACCGGGGACAGGTGCACGTCGGCGAGCCGCCATCTGCGCGCGCGGGAAACGTGCGTCAGCCGGACCGGCTGCGCCGGAAAGAACGCGTTGCGCCCGTACACATCCATGTCCCGGCCGTTGACGACATTCGTGGCGTTGCCGTAGGACCACGGCGCGCCGGGATTGCCGGCCTGGGCCATCGCGCCGCGCGGGCGCACCGGGCCGGGCAGCGCGGACTCGTCGTATTCAACGCGCGTGACGACCACCGACACGCTGGCGGGATCGACATGGGGTGGAAGCGCGTAGAACAGCTTCTTGACCGGCAGCATCGGCTGCGCCGACTGACCGCCGACGGCAAACCCGTCGATCGCGATGTCCACGGAGCCGTCGGACTGCCGGTTCACGCTCATCGCCGGAATGTCGACGGCAACCCGGATGCTTTGCGGTTGGGAATTCGAGACGGCGAAAGCGGCTGACGACAAACCCAGCAAAACAAGAAATACGACGAAAACCCTGATTCCAGCGGTGCGCATACCCCTCCCTGAATGGCTTTATTCCAGCCAGTACGCCAAGGAGGTGTGCGGTCAGGCCCCTGAAACGTCCTCCGGCAACGGCTGAAGGGCAGTATATAAAACCGGTCCCAAAAATCAAGACAGAAAGGGGTGATAGGAGGGGTGACATGACTGGAATTTGTCCGCCGTGAACGGCGGACGCTACACTATCGAGGTGGGCGGTGGGGTTCAAAACCCGGTTCGACAGTCGGAATTGCCGCGGTTTTACAGGAGCCGCGCAGAGCGGTAGAGTAGACTCATCATGCGACAACTCGTCGGATACGTCCTTCTCCTTACAGGTGTGATCATGACCATAGGCGCACAGGCCGCGAACTACTTTGAAAACGACATCCGCGCGTTCGAAGCGGCGGACCGCACAAACCCGCCGCCGACGAACGCCGTCCTGTTCATCGGCAGTTCCACGATCCGGTTGTGGGACACCGTGCAGGCTGATTTTCCGGACGTGGTCCTGTTTAACCGCGGCTTTGGCGGCGCGACGTGTCCCGACGTCCTTCACTTCATGGACCGCATCGTCATCCCGTACCGGCCGCGCACGATCGTCTTCTACGACGGCGACAACGATCTCGCGCACGGCCGGTCGCCCGCGCAGGTGGTCCGGGACATCCGCGAGTTTGTCGCGCGCGTCCGCGACAAGCTTCCGGCGACGAAGATCATTCTTCTTTTCATCAAGCCCAGCCCGCAGCGGTGGGGTCTTGCCGAGAAGGCGAGGGCGGTCAACGCGGAGATCCGCGCGATCGCCGACGCGGACCCGCGCGTGGAGGGCGTGGATGTGTTCACGCCGATGCTGGGCGAGAACGGCCTGCCGCGGCCGGAGTTGTACATCGAGGATGGTTTGCACATGAGCCCGGCGGCCTATCAGATCTGGCGCGAGGTCCTGAAGCCGTATCTGGAGTAGTCGCTCGCGAGTTCAGTCTTTCCTCAATCCGGCGGATGCGGTAAGAATCACACCCGCGCGCGTATGAACTGTCTGAGATCATATTTCGCATGCTTGCCTGCGGTCGCGTGCCTGCTGTTCGCGACCGGCTGCACGTCGATACGCTATTCCACGACCCTTCCGGCTTCCGGCCGCCGCGATCGCTGCCTGGGCCTGGTCAAAGTGAACATCACCAACGTGGTGGTTTCCTCGCCGGCCGGGCGCGGCAACATCGTGCCCGAACTGTCCCGCAAAAGCTTCATGGCCGCGGCGCGCGGACAGTATCCGCTCATCTTCGACGAGGACCGGAACGCGCTGCCGGTCAACGTCGAGGTGGCCTGCGATTATGACGACGGCCGTGAACGGGACGGGAAGTACGCCCTGTACACGCTTCTGGCGGTCGGCCTTGTGCCGGTGCCCGCGCCGGGCGCCAATGAGGCGGGCGATTTCAGCGTTCGCGTGAGCGCGGACGATCCGGGCCAGGGCGTGATCGAATATCCGGTCGTGACGTTCCAGCGGCAGAACGCGGCATGGTGGACCGTGTTTTCGCCGCTGGGGCTGATCCCGGTGCCGGGGCAGAGCGATGTCCCGCGGAGTTCCAGCACGATGTTCAACGATGACGATCGCGAGTGGACCCGCAAGGGCTGGTCGCTGTCCGAAGCTTCCTGCGTGGAGGCGGTCGTCCGGGCGCTGGAGGCCGGCGATCTCAGCCGGATGGATACGGCCGGACAGAACGCGGGATTCCGCCGGGACGTGGCCGATGTCCTGCGGGGCGAAACCGCGGAGCTCCGGATCGCCGCGGTGAAGGATCTCGCGGATCGGGGCGACTTGCGCGCGAAGGATGTCCTTCGGCTGGCCGTGTACGATCCGGACCCGGCGGTGCGCGCGGCGGCCGCGGATGCCTTGATGCAACTCGGGCAGCCGCCGACGGCGGAAGAACTGAGGCGCCTGGGGAAACTGTATCCGGCGCTTGATCAATACGAGGCGGATTTCAAACTCATGATGAAATCAGATGTTTGCCGGTTGGGAGGACAGCTGGATGAACAGAGGCGCAAGAATCTGCTTGGCCGGATGATCACGCTCGTGCCGGAGCTCGTTCCGGCGCCGCCGATTCCCGATGAAGCCCGATCGCTCTTCGGAAAAGGATCGGCATTTCGCGCGAAGGCCAGAACCTCTGCCGACTTCGAACTCGCCGTGCGCGCGTATGATCAGGCCCTGCGGATCTGCCCGTGGTGGGCGGAGGCGTATTACCACCGCGCGCTCGCGGAAGGAGACGCCGGCCGCTTTGCCGATGCGGCCCGCGATTTCCAGCTGTACCTTCTCTCCAAGCCCCCGACGCAAGCCGCCGACGAGGCGAGGGAGCGCCTGCTCCAGATGCAGGCAAAGCATGCCGAGTCGGGCCGGAAGACGCCCCCGGAAAATTTCTAGCCCGGATTGAACCTGTTCATCCTGCCATCCACGGGGTTCATTCGTGGTTGCTCTTCGCCGTTGTAGGTACCACCCACGCTTTCCTGCTCCGGCGAAGCCCCCGCTTGCAGAGGTCAGAAGTCAGAGGTCAGCGGTCAGAAGGAATCGTGACTCGTCCTCGCCTTAACAACCCTCACGCCCTTACCATCCGGCGAAGCCCACTCTTCCATCCGCGCCATCCGCGAAATCCGCGGTTCATCTTCGCCGTTATAAATCACCCTCACGCCTTCTCAACCCGGCGAAGCCCCCTCTTCCATCCGTGTTCATTCGTGTCCATCCGTGGTTCACGCAT
>CALMZY010000210.1 GCA_937870865.1 uncultured Lentisphaerota bacterium
AAGGTGCCCATCGCCGGATCGCATTTGAAGAAGTTCTCCGGGTGGTACTGGTGATATGGCGTGTAGTTCACGTCCTTGCCCTGGTCGTTCATCTGGACGCCGGAGATCCAGACGGCCTTCACGCCCATGCCGGAGAGGTAGTCGAGGTTGTTCCTCAGCCCGTTCCAGTCGCCGCCGTGGTGGAAGTTGCGGTTGTACGGATACGACTTGGTTTCGCATTTCCATGAGGGCTTGTAACTGCCCAGCTGATCCGCCCCCGAATCCGCGAACCGGTCCGTGAAGAGCTGATAGATGTTGATATCGCGCCAGTCGGCCGGGCTGGGCGTGTAGCTGAAGCCCGGTTCGCTCTCCCTCGTCTTCAGTCCGTACGTGGCGTCATTCACGCCCCAGGTACTGATGCCTTCCTCCTCCGCCCAAACAGGAAGGGCTGCCGCAAGAATCGCGACGAGAGCAAACGCCAACCACCGGCTCGATTTCACTGATTTCATTGAAAAACTCCTCAAAGACAGGTCGTTGTCCCCAGATTTCAGATGATCTAGTAAAACGTTATACTCACTCGCGATCTTTGTTAAGGGCTTAATTGAATTTTTAATTCCTGCGGATTCCGATCAATTCAGGGCCGCTGTCTGGGTCCGGTCCCATCCTAGTTGCAACCCAGACCGCTTTATGGTAAACGCTATATTCATCGGGGGAATTACCATGAACGCACTGTCTTTGAGATGCCTGCTGATCGCCGCCCTGCTGTTTCCTTTCTACGCGTCCGCGCAGGAGGTGGTGCCGGGAAAAGTGAAGGGAAAGGCGCGGGTGAAGACGTCGCCGGCATACCCGTCCTACGAACTCATTTCCAAGGCGTGGGATGCGTACAACGAGAAGGACTACATTCGCGCCATCGCGCTGGCCAACCAATGCGTCAAGGACTACACGGTGATCGCTCGCGAACAGCAGACGGGGCTCCGCGAAATTCCCGTTCCGGAGATGGCCAACGATTACTGGGCGCTCAACGATGTCGCCACCGCGCTCTACATCAGAGGACTCTCGCTCGAGAAACGGCACGACACGATGTCCGCGCGGATGGTGTACGGCGAGCTGATCAAGAAGTATCCCTTCGCGCAGTGCTGGGACGAGAAGGACTACTACTGGTCAGTGGCCGGCGCGGCGAAGGACCGCATCCAGTGCATCGACATGAACATCGACTACGGAGACTACAAGTCGAGCACGCTGACCGGCCGGGCGTGGGACTCGCTGAAACAGGGCCGCGTGATGGCAGCGGACGCCTACGCCAACAAGTGCATCCAACTCTACTCTGAAAAAGCGGTGGAACAGCAGTTGTCCTTGAGGGACTTCCCCTCCGCGGGTCTCGAGTGGGAGTACTGGGCGCTCAACGATGTCGGAACGTGTCTCTACATCAAGGGCAAGGCACTCGACAGCCTCGGCCGGAAAGCGGAATCGGACAAGGCGTTCCAGGATATTCTCGGGCGGTTCCCCTACGCCCAGTGCTGGGACAACTCCGGCGGCTGGTTCTGGAAGATCGCCGACGCCGCGCGCAAGCTCCTGTACAAGAACAAGGAGCTGTAGCGTCCCCGGCTTGAGGAATCTCGCCCTGGATGGCAGGACGATCAGGTGCAGTATCCGGGCTACGGCCCCCCGGCGCGCGCTACAGCCAGCGACGCGTCGTCGAAGCGCAGGGCGCCGTCACGAGGATCTGTCTGCTTCGGGACGGCCAGCAGAACAACCCGGATGCCGCGGCCGATGCTCGTCGCGGTCACGGACAATTCCGTCCACCGGTTGACCTGGATATCCCCCGCGCCGTAGGCCCGGACCGCGAGCGGATCGCCTCCGCCGTACGGCTCGATCCGCACTTCGACACTCTGCGGGTACGTGCGGTAATCCTCGCACGCGAAGATTCTGAATGTGCACACGCTTCCCGGCGGCACGTCCGGCACATCCTGGAAAATTCCGGATGTGTTGGTCTCGCCGATGCGGAAATGGTGATAACCGACGATGCACCTGCCCGACCGTACAGGCACCCATCCGGTCTCGCGGTTCATCCAGCCGCCCCACATCCCCCACCCCGCCGCCAAATGCTGAATGGGGTTGTTTGGATCCAGCGGATCCTCGAAGGACGGATTCACGAGTTGAACGCCGTGAACCCCGCTCACGCATGTCGCCAGCAACACCCCGATTAACGCAACCCTCCTGCTCATCTCCGCCACTCCCTTTCTCGAGTCCCTCTCCGCTCTGAACATCCGTGTCAGTTCACAACCAGCTCCGCGTCATCGAGCTTCACCGCCCCTGTGCGAGTGCTGCCATCGGAGGGGGTAACGATGATCAGCACGCGGACGCCCTGTTGCAGGGTCTTTGCGCTGACCGCCAGAGCCGTCCACTGCCCGGGAGCCAGATGGCTCGCGCTGTAGCTGGTCGAGGCCAGCTTCGGACCGCCGCCCATCGGCTCGATTCGGAGCTCGATATTCTTGATGTTCGTGCCCTCGTCGCAGAGGCCGTACACGCGGAACGTGCAGTCGCTATTGGCAGGCACATCCTCGACGTCCTGGTAGAGGCCGGAGTCGTCCTTCTGGTCGATCTGCCAGTGGTGATACCCGATGAGGCAGTTGCCGCTGCGGGTCGGCGACCAGCCCGTCTCGCGGTTGATCCAATGACCCCACCGTCCCCAGCCCAGAGCCTTGTCCGACTGCACATTGGCGGGATCTTCGGGTTGTTCGAACGACGCGTTCTGCAGAGCGCCGGATGCCGCGGCGCCTCCGGCCAGCATCAGCGACAGGACCACCCACTTGCTCATCTTCTGCATGTCTTCTCCTCCGTGTTACTTCGTGCGGTTGATCGACCTCATTCCAACAGGGTTCGGTTTTGGCAGAGCGGCGGCCGAGTCCACGGTCTTCTCCAAAGAAGCGACATCGAACTTGATCGCGCCTTTCGGAAACGCCGCGTTCTTCTTCGGATTCGCGATGACCATCAGGCGCAGCCCGTCGTCCGGAGACGAACCGGTAATGGAAAGCTGGACCCATTGATCCCGATCGAACCGGCTCAACCGGAACACCTTGCTGGTGATCACCGACCCGCCGTGGTACGAGTGAATTTCAAGGCGCACGTCCTCCGCGTTGGCGTCCTTGTCGATCCATGCCCAGATGGAAAACGTGTATTGCTGGTTCTTCTGCGCGTCCCGAACATCCTGGTAGAAACCGGCGTTGTCCTCGCCCTTCAACCGGAAGTGGTGAAACCCTATCAGACACTCGCCCTGCTTCGTGGGCCTCCACCCCGTCTCCCTGTTCATCCAGTTCCCCCATCGAATCCACTGCGCGGGCTGATCGCAGGTCCAGTTCTCCACGTCCATCGGGTTTTCAAATGATCCGTTCTTGAGCAGAACCACACCCTCTTCCGCAACCGCCGAGATGGCGAGAAGAGTCAAAAACATGCACAAACCGGCGACTTCGTTTTTCATGTGTAATCTCCGTATCAGCAAGACCTTCCATGGGAACATTCCCAGTGTGGACCGGTCCCACGACTGCGTCGTTTTTTTACTGTCTGTCCATGATTTCGGCAAGCTCTTTTTGGAGGGGAGTTACGGGAAGGCCTGAAACGACGGGAGAACTCGCCGCTTTTTTCCGGAACGGATGGATCGGCAGGAGGCTGTATCAACGACGGGCGGAATCCAACTCAGGGCTGGTGAATAATCGCGTAGGCCGTGAGGCCCGTACTGTGAACGATAGCGGCGTTGTCCCCGTGATTCGCCCGTATGTAGAGAACGGTTGTCCCGGTGCTTGGACCAACAAGATTCCCGTAATAAGGGTCATACACATCCCACTGGTAAGAGCCGTCACCGCCCGCCGCCGTCAGCACGACAAGATTTCCATCGTACCCGATCGTGGTCTCGGCGGGAGAGATGTGCAGTTCGTGCGTCTCGTTGGTGCTCCATGTGACGCGGTAGAACATCGGAACCGACGCGCTCAACGTGCCCGACGTTGCCGCGATGTTCCACAGGCTGTCCCATCTCGCCTGCCACGGCCCTTCGGGGGAGGATGCCCACTCCACGTTGAACATTCCGTTCGAGTGGCTGTTCGTCCACGTAAGAAACCCGTTGCCGGCGAACCCGGTGATCACGTCGTCCTGGGCGTGACCCGTCCACGCCTGGAGGAGGATGAGCCCTGCTGAAACCGCACGAATGAAATTCATCGGTCTCCTTCCGGCGCGTATTGTACTCACGGCGCGGAGGCGAAATCAAGCCGGGCACGGACAGGCTGCCACGCTACTTCTCCATTTCGATTTCCCAGATCGAGTTTCCCCACTGAGTGCCGCGCTCCCGGTAGTTGAACTTGAGATACCGGGGCTGCAGATCCTCGGGCATCGAAATCACGTCCGTAACGCCGTCGCCGTTTTCCTGCGTGAACACGGTGACCCACTGCTTGCCGTCCACCGAGGCCAGCATCTCGTAGGCCTTGGCGTAGGCGTTCTCCCAGTGGATGACCCCATGCCGGAAAGAGATCGGGCGGCCCAGGTCGATTTGAAGCCATTGCGGATCCGACCACTCGCTCTCCCAACGCGTGCCGGAATCGCCGTCGATCGCCTTGCCGCCCTCGCCGGTGGATGCGGTGGCGGTCGCGCCGGAAAGATCGACCAGCGCCGGTTTCGGATTTCGCGTGTAGCTGAGAAACCAGTCGTACAGCTCCGGGTTGTTGTACGTCGCCGTCCACGAGTTGTGGTTGGCGTCCGGGTAGAGGGTGAATTTGACGTTGCCGCCGGCTTTGTTGATGGCGTCCACCATGCCTTGGGATTCCTCCGGATTCACCACGTCGTCCAGCGCGCCG
>CALMZY010000211.1 GCA_937870865.1 uncultured Lentisphaerota bacterium
TCACCGGGCGGGCCGCTGGCCCGCGGCTACAGATGCTATGACCGTTTCACCGTCGGATACGTCAGCGCGTCCCGCGCCCGAATTTCGGCGCGCCGGATTTTCCCGCTGATTGTCTTCGGGAGCTCTTCGACGAACTCGATGATCCGCGGGTACTTGTAGCCGGCGGTAATCGACTTCACGTGATCCTGCAGCTCCTGCACGAGCTCCTCGGAAGGAGCGTACCCGGGCGCCAGCACCACCGTGGCTTTCACAATCTGGCCGCGCACGGCATCGGGCAGGCCGGTGACCGCCGACTCGCGGACCGCCGGGTGCGTGGCCAGCACGCTCTCGACTTCGAACGGGCCGATCCGATAACCGGAGCTTTTGATGAGGTCGTCGTTTCGTCCGAGGAACCAGTAGTAGCCGTCGGCGTCCACGTAGGCCTTGTCGCCCGTGTGATAGTAGCCGTTCCGGATGACGCTGTTCGTCAGTTCGGGATCCCCATCGTAGCCGTGGAAGAATCCCAGGGGATGGTTCTTTCCGAGCCGGATGCAGATCTCCGCCTCCTGGCCCACCGGAACCGGCTCGTCCCGTTCATCAAGGAGCACAACATCCCAATCCGGGCACGGTCTTCCCATGGATCCCGGCTTCACCTTCATGAAGGGAAACGTCGCTATTTGAAGCGTGGTCTCCGTCTGCCCGTAGCCCTCGTAGAGGGAAAGGCCCGTGGCCTTCTTCCACGCGTCAAAGATGTCCCGATTGAGCAGCTCGCCGGCGCTCGTGCATTGGCGGAGCGCGGAAAGATCGTACTGCTTGAGATGCTGATGGATCATCAGCCGGTAGACCGTGGGCGGCGCGCAGAACGTGGTCACCCGGTGCCGGGCCATCAGTTCGAGGAACTTGTGCGCGTCGAACTTGCCGCGGAAATCGTAGACGAACACCGTGGCGCCGGCGACCCACTGGCCGTAAAGCTTGCCCCACGCCGCCTTGGCCCAGCCGCTGTCGGCAATCGTCAGGTGGATGTCGTCCGGCCGGAGATCGTGCCAGTACATCGCGGTCACGCAATGACCGAGCGCGTAGTTGTGATCGTGCTGGACCATCTTCGGCGCGCCGGTCGTTCCGGACGAGAAGAAAACGAAAAGCGGATCGGAGCCGCTCGCCGTCTTGCGGATCGAGCCGGCGCCGTCTTGGCCGCTTGCGCGAAGGGCGCCGAAGTCAATCCAACCCTTCGGCGGCCGGGAGCCGCCCACCTGCACCGCCAGCTGAACGGTGGGACACGTGGCGCGGGCTTTGTCCACCTTGTCCGCCATCGACTCGTCGATGATCGCGCCCTTGATCCGTCCGAACTGGAGCCGGTACTCGATATCCTTGACGCTGACCTTCGCCGGGAGGGGCACGGCAACCGCGCCCAGCTTGTGCAGCGCGAGGAGACAGGTCCAGAACTCCACGCGGCGATAGAGCATCAGCACGACGCGGTCTCCCTTGGCCATTCCCTGCTTCGCGAGGCCTGCGGCAAGAAGAGATGACTCCTCGCTGAAAAACCGGAAATCGTAAGCGCGGCGCGCCTCGCCGTCATCCACATGGATCATGGCGCGACGGGTGGGCGACTCCGCGGCGATGCGGTCGACCACGTCGAAGGCAAAATTGAAGTGGGCGGGAACGTCGGCGCGATAGCGCCGGATGAAGTCGTCGTAGCTGGCGAATGATTCCTTTTGCATGACCGTGGCCGGCACCTCCGAGGCTGGCCACATTATAGATGGCTCATGCGCCCTGTCGAGACCGGTCGATCAGGGGGCCGTAATTCGATACCAGCGCGTGGTCGCCGGATTCGCGTCCGTCCAGGAATTCGCGCCCACGCGGCCCGGCAGATTCGTCACAGGCGTCCACGAATTTTCGCGACCCGCCGCGACGCTGTAGTTGAAAACGGAGTCGCCCGGCCACGACAACGTGATGCCGTTCGTGCCGAGCGCGATATTCGTGATGACCGACTCCGGGTTGAACACGTCGAACGCAAGATAGTAGTCCACATCCACGCCCCACCCGGATACCTCGACGAAGTACGTGCCCGCCGCCAGGTTGCTCATGCAGAGGGCGGAATAGCCATACCCATTGGAATCCAGGTCATTCCCGTCGTCGTTCGTCGCAATTCCAACCAGGCTTTCGTTCATCAACGTGATGATGGTGTCGCCCAGCCACATCGGGTTGATGGTGTCGGTCAGCAGGAGCACGCAGGCGCGGTTGGAAATCGTGAACGTGAACCAGTCCCTGTCGCCCTCGGGATAGATCGTGCCGCTGTACCGCTGACCCGTCACCATGGGCCTGGCGGTGGTGCTGTCGTCGTTCGTCTCCAGCGCGTCCGGACCATACACCTGCACCTCCAGCTGATACGAGGCCAGCGGGACCGTGTTGGTCCACGACTGGACCTCCACATAGTAAACGCCGGCGGGCAGCGTGTTGGAGACGTAGGAATACCAGTAATTCGTGTCTGTGTCCGACGCAATGAGCCCGCCCCCGGAATCGCGCAGGAAGAGGGCCGTGTCGCCGTTGAGTTCGCCAAGAGTGTAAATCTCCACGCCGGCCTCGCGATCCAGCGTGAAGGTGGCCCAATCCACATCCCCTGTCGGGTAGATCGTTCGATACTGCATTTCGCGCGGCTCGATCGGCACTGCGCTGCCGAGATTGTCATCGGATTCATACGCGTCCACTTCATTCAGAATCCCGAAGTGCAGGCCGTAGAATGGAATGGCGCTCGCGGAGGGGCTGACCACGCGCGCGTAATAGGTGGTTGCCGCCAGCCCGTTCGCCGTTGAAATGGCGTAGGGATACGCCTCGGGATCGTTCGTTGCGACAAGAATCATCGCGCTGTTGTAGATCTGAAGCGCGGCATTCGTGGTGCCAACCACGGTCAGGCGAATATCGCCGGGGCGGGCGAGCGTGAACCGGACCCAATCTTCGTCCGCGCCGGTGGCCAGCGAACGATACTGCATCTCGCTGTCCTCGATCCGGACGGCGGCGCCGGCACTGTTGTCCGGTTCATACGGGTCCCACGGAAGCGCGGGGGTCGCCAGCGCGGCCCATGCGTTGAGACGCCCGTAGCCGTAGAATTCGCTCCAGCCGCGGGCGTTGTACTCGGCCACTCCGGAGTCAATCTTGTCGCAGGTCATTTCGATCTGACGCTGAATCTCGAGAGCGGTCCAATCGGGGTGAAGGGAGGCCAGGAGGGCCGCCGTGGCGGCGACCTGCGGACAGGAGAACGAGGTGCCTTCCGCGCTGTTGGTGCTGAACGACCCCGGTTCATAGCCGGCTGCACCCAGCCTGTCGGTCGTTACCAGAGAACGGTTTCCACCGCCCGCCGCGGCCACGAGGTCCAGGGCCGGCCCAAAGTCGGCGAACCACGACCGCTTGTCGTAATTCGAGTTTCCGCCCACGCCCAGTACTTCGGGCGCGGCGGCCAGATCTTCCAGGTAGCGGCGACGCACCCCGTCGTTGCCCAGCGCCACGCAGATCAACGTGCCCTTGCCTCCACGTCCATGGACCTGCGCATGGCGCAGGGCGTCCATGTTGAGCGGCGTCGGATCGAGCAGGTAGCTGATGCTGATCACGGCGACGTTGCTGAACCCGGCGGCGTAATCAATGGCTTCGGCCCAGTCGATATCGTTATCGAGGCTGTCCGCATAAACGCGGACGGGCAGAAGCCTGCAGCGGTGGGCCAGACCCGCGACGGCATTCGCATTATTGGCTATGGCCATGGCAAGGCCGCTCACGGCGGTGCCGTGGTCGTCGTCACTTTCAGGCACGGGGTTGTTGTCGCTTGCCGGAAAGTCCCAACCCCGGTAGTCATCCACGTACCCGTTGGCGTCATCGTCCAGCCCGTTGGTGGGCCACTCGGCGCTGTTCACGAAGTAGTTGCCGACCAAATCCGGATGATTGGTCGGGAACCCGTCGTCCAGCACGGCAATCAACACGTTTGAATTGCCGCGGGTGATGTCCCACGCCCGCTCCGCCGCGACATCATGTTTGAACAATCCGCCGCCTTGACCCGTGTTGCGCAAATGCCACTGCAGCGGGTACTCGGTGTCGTTCGGCGTGAACCGGGGCACAGCCTGCCGCACGCAATTGGCCTGCGCCCACTGCACGAGCCGCGAAGCGTGCCACTCGGCGGCCAGGGCCAGGGCGCGCGCGGGATCGGAAGCGCGGACAATCAACTGGCGGTCGCGGCCGGCTCGCGCCGACACGCGTTCGACCTTCGCACCGGCGAGGAAGTGGCGAATGTCTTCGTTCGACACGTCGGGCCGGAACTGAACCACGATGAGATCCGTGGGAACCACCCAGCGGCCGCCGAGGGTTGTGTAGCAGGGCGTCTCGAAATAACCGCGCGCGCGCATGTCTGTGGAAAGCGCTCGGCGGGCAGAAGGCCGCGCCTCGAAAACGACGATACCGGACGCTTCATGCTTGCCACGGAATCTGACGCCGCTCCTGTCTGACACCGGGTTGTCATGGCCCGACAGGCGCCGGAACGCGACAACCGCTTCTGCTTTATGGAGAACGCGCGTTTGTCCTGCATATCGTTCAACGGCCGCGGGTGACCTTGATTTGAGGTCCGCCGGGGCGGCACAAGGCAGAAGCAGGGAAGCGGACACAACCATTAACAGGATGGTTTTCTTTGGCATGGGTTGAATCATACACCGTTTCCGGACAGCGGTTGATATACCGCGCTACTTCACCCGTTCAGCCAGACCGGCAGGCAGAGGGCCGCGTGCGGAGAACAGCTCCAGCGGCCTTCCGCAAACCATCGAGAAATGACACGCCATCCTCTCGCGGACCTTCTCCAAAGATGGACAGCGGTCGCCGAGAATCTTCTTCAACGAGCTGACCGGCTCGCCCTGCAGTCCGCAGGGAACAATCGTTCGGAAACCGCCCAGGTCAACGCTGACGTTGAAACTCATGCCATGCAGCGTGATCCAGCGCCTGATCCTGAATCCGATCGCCGCGATCTTTCCGTCATCCGTCCACGCCCCGTTCATTCCCTGGCGCCGCCACGCCTTGACGCCGAAGTCCGCCGCTGTCCGGATGGCTATTTCCTCGAGATTCTCCAGGTACCCGTGCGAGTCCGCCTCGCGCTCTCCGAGTTTCAGGATCGGATACATCACGAGCTGGCCGGGTCCGTGATACGTCACATCGCCGCCGCGCGACGCCCTGGTGAAATCAATTCCCCGCGCGTTCAGCTGTTCGGGCGACAGGAGAAGGAAGTTCGAGCGGCCGCGCGTGCCCAGGGTTACGACCGGCCGGTGCTCAAGAAAGAGAACGATATCCGGAATGTCGCCCGCCGCGCGGGCCGCGTGAAGCTGTTCCTGGATGCGGACGCCGTCGGCGAAGGCAAGCGGGGAATCGAAATATAGGCCCCATGAACTCACGTAAACCCCGCGAGGCACGGCCATCCGCCGCGGCTATTCTTCCGGGTTTTCCGGGAGAAGCTCTTCGTAGTCGTCGGCGGTAAGAAGCTGTTTGACGTCGGAAAGTCTCTCGACCTTGATCTTGAACATCCAGCCGGTGCCGTACGGGTCGCTGTTGATCATCTCGGGCCTATCGTTCAGCGCTTCGTTGACCTCGATGATCGTGCCGCTGATCGGCGCGTACACGTCGGACGCCGCCTTCACTGATTCAATGACGGCCACCTCGTCGTGGGCCGAGATCGATTCATCCGGGGCGGGCAGTTCAACGAATGTAAGATCGCCGAGTTGCTCCTGGGCGTAATCGGTAATGCCGACGATGGCGACATCGTCCACCAGGCGGAGCCACTCGTGGGTCTTTGTGTAGTAGAGGTCTTTCGGTACGTTCATGATATATCGGGCCTTCCTTCGCTCTTCGCGTTCAAAAGTGATGGTGCTTTTACAACAGGGTTGTGGAGGGGAACAAGCAGTATTTTGGGAATATACGGAAGTCTCCTTGAAAACCCCGGTCAGAGGGGGAACATGACGTTAAAACGGGGGTCTGGTGGGCGATACTGGGCTCGAACCAGTGACCTCTGCCATGTGAGGCGGATCAGGCTCGAATCCGCAACGCTCTGCCATTAACACAATTATGCGGATTTCAACTCTGGCTATGACCAGAACGGGAACATCGCGTCCGTCACCAATGAACTGGGCAAAGTCTGGGATAGATCGTATGACGCGCTGAACAGGCTTGTTTCCTGGGCGGACCCTCTGGGGCACTCGAACACGGTCGAGTATGACGCGCTGGGCAGGGCCACCGCTTCAACCGATGGCAATGGGCTGCGAACCGAGTTCACGTACGATGCCGTCGGCCGCCGGACAGCCCAGATTCATCCGGATGGGGCAAAAGAGAGCTTCGAATATGATTCCGTGGGCAATCTGACCGCGTTCGTGAACGGCAAGGGGCAACGAACGGAGTTCACCTACAACGGAATGAATCGCCGTCTTTCCGAAACAAACGCGGAGGGACACGGGATTACCTTCGCGTATGACGTGGCCGGCAATATCGTCAGCCGGAGGGATGGCAACGGGGCGACGACGCAATACGGGTACAACGAAGTAAATAGCCTGACCAACATTTCGTATCCGGATTCGTCTACGGTCGTTTACCAATACGACGCCAACCGGAACCTGTCCTCGGTGTCCTCCGCGAACTCCGTGGTGACCTACTCGTACGATGTAATGAATCGGCTACTTGCGTCAACCACGCGGGTGTCGGGTGTCGAGAGTGTCGTGTCCTACCGCTACGACCTGAACGGGAATCGGGTGAGCATTACGTATCCTGGGAATCTCGTGGTCTCGAACGTGTTCGACTCGCTGAACCGGCTGGCGACAGTGAAGGACTGGGGCGGCAGAGAAACTCACTACTCTTACGATGACGCAAGCAGTCCCACGGGGACACTCTATCCCAACGGCGTCAAGGGCCTGCGGGCATGGGACGATGCAAGGCGATTGACCGAGTTGGCCTATGCCGGAACCACCACGGCGTTCATTGATCGTGTATTCACGCGGGATGCGATAGGCAACAGGATGCAGGAGGAGATTCTGGCGGGACTCGCTCCGACACTTCAGCCGAAAGTGGAGCGGGTATCGTTTGACCAGGCTGACCGCTTGCAGGAAGTCCTGACCAAGGCAGCCCCGAACGCCGCCGCGTGGACAACCAACAACTACACCTTCGACCCAAACGGGAACCTGATCTCGAATCTGACCGGCTTGGCGTTGAGCTACGATTATGATAACAAGGCCACGAACGTCATGATGGCGGGGTACACAAACCA
>CALMZY010000212.1 GCA_937870865.1 uncultured Lentisphaerota bacterium
CGCTCAAGGCTGTGACGGGGATCCCGGCCAACGCGCTGCGCCAGCGGCCCGACGTGCGGATGGCCGAGCGCGCCCTGGCCGCGCAGACGGCGCGGGTGGGCGAAGCGGAGGCCGAACTGTATCCCAAGTTTTTCCTGACCGGCTCGATTGGGTTGGAGGCGATCAAGTCGGCAACGCTGCTGGAGAGCGACAGCGGCGCGTGGAACCTCGGCCCGAGCGTGTCGTGGCCGATCTTTCATGCGGGCGCGATTCGGCGGAATATCCAGGTGCAGACCGAATTGCAGGAACAGTACCTGGCTGCCTACGAGAACACCGTGCTGAACGCGGTCCGGGAAGTGCGCGAGGCCCTGGTGGACTACGCCGAGGAGCAGCAGCGCCGGGAAGCGCTGATGCAGGCCGCCGATGCCGCCCGCAACGCGCTTGACGTGGCGAAGGATCAGTACAAGAATGGTCTGAGCGATTTCAACAATGTGCTGGATGCCCAGCGGTCGCTGTTGTTGTATCAGGAACAGTTGGCCCTCAGCGAGGGCGTCATTTCGGCGAATCTTGTGCGTTTGTACAAGGCCCTGGGCGGCGGGTGGGGCCCCATGACCGCGGCCCAGGCGAACGAACCGCCGGCGTCCTGAGCGCGTGCGCGCGGGGGGATCGGTGTTCCGGGGGAAGCGAGTGTGTCCGTGCCGGCGTGCGTGCGGGATGCGTTTTGCTTTGTGCACGGTGGAGGCTGCCCGTGAATCCGTCACTGCTTGAGCTGGCTGCGGCCGTGGAGGCCTTTGTGCAGCACCACAATCCCTGTTCGAAACAGGAGTTGCAGCGGCAGTTCCATCTTTCCGAAGGGGACTGCGACCAGACGCTGCAGTGGCTCGCCGCCCACGGCCATCTTACGGTGGACGAGAGCGGCGGCGACGCGGTAATTCGGGCATGCTGGCACGAAGATTGACCGCGGCGCCGATGAACCGGGAGGGGGCGGCCGCGCCGCGCAGAAGTGAAGGGCGCGGTCGACTTCGACGGCGCCCTTCGAGTCTGTAGCCGCTGTTCCAGCCCACCGGCGGAACCGCTACACACGTATGTCGAGTATCCGGCCCAGCCCGTCCGAATGCGGTGGCAGTACCCGGGCCGCTGCGATCAGCCGCACGGCCTGCTCGCCCTGCTCTTCCATGACCTGTTTCTGCTTCGCCAGAACCGCCGCCTGCCGCGCGGCGTCTATAGGCATCCGGAGCGCGTTGACGAGTCCCGCCGTTTCCATGGTCGACATCCCGCATCCTCCATGCCGGCCCGGCGGGTACCCGCCGGCTCCCGCGGTTCCGGGGGCGCGCTCACAGCGCCGCCTGAACAGGTTGTACCAGAAAACCGTGCGGCTGGCAATCGCGCCGGGGCTTTTGAGGATTCACCCGGTTCAGGGGGAGGCCGAGGGGGGGCGCGTCCCGCCGAACTCGGCGCGCGGGCGGGTGGCCGCGGGGTCAAACGAAAATGCGCCGACCCCGAAACCGGGATCGGCGCATGGGTGTGTCAGAGAGCGGGACGCTATTACATCATGCCGGGCATGCCGCCGCCCATGCCGCCCATACCGCCCATACCGCCATGGCCGCCGTGCGCGGCAGCGGGCTTCGGCGGTTCGGGAATCTCGGTGATCAGGCACTCGGTGGTAATGAAGCATCCGGCGACGCTGACGGCGTTCTGGACGGCCGACCGGAGGACCTTGGCGGGGTCGATGATGCCCGCCGCGGCCAGGTCTTCGTAGTTGCCGGTGGCGACATTGAGCCCGATCGTGCCTTTGGAGGCTTCGACCTTCTTGACGACGACCGCGCCCTCGAGGGCGGCGTTGTTGGCGAGTTGCGCGAGCGGCTCCTGCAGCGCGCGCATCATGATGTTCACGCCGATTTGTTCGTCGCCGTCGAGCTGGAGGGATTTGAGGCTGTTCCGCGCGGCGAGGTAGGCGATTCCGCCGCCGGGCACCCAGCCTTCCTCGATGGCCGCGCGCGTCGCGTTGAGGGCGTCTTCGGTGCGGGATTTCTTGTCTTTGAGCGCGGCTTCGGTGGGGGCTCCGACGCGCACCACCGCGACGCCGCCGGCGAGCTTGGCCAGACGTTCCTGGAGTTTCTCGCGGTCGTAATCGGACGTGGTGGACTCGATGGCGCGGCGGATGGTTTCGCACCGGGCCGTGATGTCCTTCTTCTTGCCCGCGCCTTCGATGATGGTGCAGTCGTCCTTGGTGATTTCGACGCGTTTGGCGCGTCCGAGGTCTTTCAGTTCGACGCTTTCGAGCTTGGTGCCCAGATCCTCGGAGATGAAGAGCCCGCCGGTCAGGATGGCGACGTCGCGGAGGATTTCCTTGCGGCGGTCGCCGAACGCGGGCGCCTTGACGGCGGCCACGTTGAGGATGCCGCGGATACGGTT
>CALMZY010000213.1 GCA_937870865.1 uncultured Lentisphaerota bacterium
CCCACTGGCTGCGCAGGCGCGTGACTTCCTCGAACACGCCGCTCTCGTGCTTCGCGTAGCCCTTGACGGTGTTCACCAGGTTCGGGATCAGGTCGTACCGCCGCTGCAGCACGGTTTCCACCTGCGCCCACGCGCTGTTCACGTCCTCGTCCATCGTCACCAGAGAGTTCCGCATGCCGATGTACGAGCAGCCGCCGAGCGCGACCACAATGATCAGCACCACCAACAGAATCATCATGTATTTCATGCTGTCTCCTTAAATCGTACTCGTCGTCGCACTCGTCCTCGTCCTCGATCGCCCCTCCGAGTACGAGGAGGAGGACGAGTGTCACATCTACCATCCCCGGCTCGCGCCGCCGCCGCCGGACGAACCACCGCCAAATCCTCCTCCACCCCCGCCGCCGCTCCAGCCTCCACCTCCACTGGACCAGCCCCCGCCGGAAGACCCGCCCGTGGTCGCCCATCCCTTCTTCACGGCGATCACGAACAGGAGGACAATAACGCCAAAGATCAGGAATAGCACCACAAAGACAGCCGGCGTGAATTCCTTCGCGCCCGGCGCCGGGGCCGGCTCTGCTTCGCCCGCCACCACCGCGGCAATTGCGCGCGCCCCCTGGCTCAACCCGGCCGCGTAATCGCCACTCTTGAAATACGGAATCACGTGCATGTCCAGGATCCGCCCCGACTTCGCGTCCGTGAGCACGCCTTCGAGCCCGTAACCCACCTCGATCCGCACCTTGCGGTCCTCGATCGCGGCGAGCAGCAGGACGCCATTGTCCTTGCCCTTCTTGCCGATGCCCCACTTCTCGAAAAGACGGTTCGCGAAGTCGCTGATCTCCCCGCCGTCGAGCGACTTCAGCGCGACAACCGCGATCTCAACCGTCGTCCGGGTCTGGACTTGCTGAAGGTAGCTCTCCAACAAAGCCTTGTTCGTGGCAGAGAAGACGCCCGCGTAATCGTTGATGTAAGTTGTTGGTTTAGAAAGCCTTGCAACTAGCGCGTCCGGATTCTGAGCCATGCTGGCAGCGGATGCGAGAGCAACGAATAGGATCAGGAGAGAGCGTTTCACAGGCGAATAACTAGTTGTATTTGCCCTCAAATGTCAATTTCCCTGGTAGACGCGATTTCGGACGTGAGCCCGCGCCGCGTGAGTGTCGCGTACCGCGCCACAACGCGGTCACGCGATTGTGGGACAACGTCCCGCTCACGCGGAAATCGCGTCTACTAATAGAAAGAAACGAGAGGGACGGTTTTCCGGAACTTTTTTCAACTTTTTTGCCGTCATCTAGCAGACAGGTCCAACCCTTGGAAAGCGCCACCGGAATTTGTCCAAGGGTTGGAAGAAATTCCGCTAGGAAGGACGGGCTACTTTCTGTGTTTCTTGTTTCCTTCGAATGGTTCTTCCATCGAGAAGTCCGGCAGGAAGTCGGTTGTGTCGGGAATTTCCTGCAGGTACACGTGCTGGAATCCGAGTTCGCAGACCAAATCGCGGACCTTCTCGTGCTCCTCCCGGCTGATGGCGCGGCAGAGGTATTTCTTCTCGGCGCATTCGGGCACGGGATGGAACTGGCTCATGACCGAGATCGGCAGCAGCTTCCCGAACTCGGCGCGCAGGAGCCGCAGGACTTCGAGACTGTTCTCGACGTGGTCCGGCAGGATCAGGTGCCGCACGAGAACACCGCGTTGTGCGGGCTGGATGCCGGTCGGGTCCCACGGGTCCAGGAATCCCTTCAGCTCGACCATTTTCCGCAGCGCCTTGAGCGCCACTTCCGGATACATCGAGTCGCCCATGCACTCCTGCGCGAGGCGGGGCTGGGCGAACTTGAAGTCGGGCATGAAGATATCGATGCTCGCGGCGTATTCCTCCACGAGATCCGCGCGCTCGTAGCCGGAGCAGTTGAAGATCGTCGGAATCGACAGGCCCTCTTTCTTCAGTTCGCGGCAGAGATACTGGATGTGCGGCCAGAAGTGGTCCGGCGTGACGAAGTTGAGATTGTGGACGCCCGACCCGGCCAGCGACCGCACGGTGTGGAGCAGTTCGTCCGGCTCCACCTCCCACCCCATGCCGCCGGCGGAGATCTGGTAGTTCTGGCAGAAGAAGCAGCGGCAGGAGCAGCCGCTGAAGAAGAGCGTGCCGGAGCCCTGGGTCCCCGTGAACGAGGGCTCCTCGCCGAAGTGCGGGCCCGCGGAGGAAATCCGGCAGGTCGCCGTCTGGCGGCAGATGCCGACCTTTCCGCCGGTCCGGTCCACGCCGCATTCGCGCGGGCACAGGCGGCACTCGCGATATCGATCCATGTTCATCAGTCCTGCTTCGGCAATTCCACGCCGCTGTCCTTAAGGGTGCCCGGGAGCAGCGGCCAGCCCGAGCCGATGCGCTGATTAAACTCGGCAAACATCTTCGCCACAAGCACTCTCATCGTCACGGCATCCGGTTCGTGAACGCGGCGCACAAACAACAGCGCCGGAACGCGCAGGAGCCCGGTCATCACGAACAACAACTGGTAATTGACGAGGGTCAGCGAGCCGATCTGCCACCGCACCCCTTCCATGGCATCGGCCAGCCAGCCGCTGAGCACATTCGCGGCGAAACTCGTAATGCCGCTCAGCGCCGACATCACGGCCACGTACATCGTGCGGTTGCGCGACGGCAGCATGTCGATGACCAGGTTGAAGCTGGCGAGGCCGAACCCGCCCCAGAAAACCCCTGTCAACACGGTGTTTATGTAAATCGGCCAACGGATATCCCACGGGCAGAAGGCGTAGTAGAACGGCAGGTGCAGGATGCCGATGACCGTCACCATCAGCACGGGCTTGTGCCCATAGCGGTCAATCAACCGCCCCCAGTATGTCTGCACGAACATCGTTGTGATGGAGGCGATGACCCCGAGCAGGGCAATGCTCTTGAAGTTCCACTGCATGTGCTTGAGCAGGTGCGCGTTGAAGAACGGCGATGCGATCCCGCACGCGAACACCCAGTAAAGGTAGAAGGCGAGAATCCGCCGGTAGTTCGAATCCCGCAGCGGCTGAAGCAGGTACGCGGCGATCGCGGGCACGGGTTCCGCCGGCGCGCCGGGATCCGGCTGGCGAAGGATCAGGCGAAAGGCGATCAGACCCGCCGCCACCGCGATCAGTTGGAGCACAAGGTAACCGCTGGCTTCGTGGCCATGATTCCGAAACAAGTCGACGGCAAATCCGGCGGCAAGATTTCCGGTGATGCTGACGAATCCGTTGATACGGTTTCGCGCGCCGAAATAGCGGCCGCGAATCGAAGCGGGCGTAAGGGCCGCCATCCAGGTGACCCACCCCGGCACGGCGATGTTCATCAGGATGCTCGAGATGGCATAGAGGATCATGAAGATCAGCACGGCGCGGCTGTGAACGAAAAAGGGAATGAAGGCGATCGGCAGCCAGAGCGTCCGCGAGATGACGGAGAACCAGGCCACGATCCCCTTGCGCCAGCCGGTCCGTTCGATCAGGTACGCGCCGACCACCTGGAAGACCTGCGCCAGGACCGGAATGGCGCCGAGCAGTCCCAGCTGAAAGTCATTGGCCCCCAGCATGAGCGCGAATCCCGTGAAGAACACCCCGCTTGTAATCAGGAAATGAAGCGCGGCCCATGACCCTTCGATGGTGGAGATACGGAGCGCTTTCCGTGTTATGGTCGGCTGTGGCATCGGCGTTCGGGCAGAATAGTAGCCGGAAACGCCTCAGAAGTTAACGACGCGGAGGGCTGCGGAGCGATGTGTTTCCGTTCCGAAAAAGCCTTCTAAAATCACGGGGTTTCAGTAAACTTTCCATAATAAAGGGCTGAACACTGAACGGATGAACCCGATATTGGTATGTTTTATGCAGTAAATGCCAATACAGGGAGTGAATATTCGGATGAGCGACGACGGGAAAGCACCAGACGAAAAGGAATTTTCGTCCACAATGCGGATCGATATTCCGCCCGATCTTCTGGAGGGGCAAGGCCAGAAGGTTCCCCGGATGGAAACCGCCAAGATTCGCGTTCGTCCCAATTTGTCGAAAACTGGCCGGATTTCAGCGGTCTCCACGGCCGATTCTCGATACGACCAACTGCTCCAGAGCATCTACGACGCCGCCCTGATCACGGATCTGACCGGCAGGATTGTGGACAGCAACATACGCGCGGTTGAGTTCCTGCAGTATTCGCGGCTCGAATTCCAACAGCTGAACATCCTTGAAATCATCTCCGGGGCGGACACGGGTTTGATCAATACTCTTTGTCAGAATCTTCAAAAAGAGAAATTCGGCCTCCTCCAGGCGTACTGCCTGCGCAAAGACCGATCCTTCTTCCCCTCTGAAATTGCCGTCAACCTGCTCAAGTTCCAGGAGCCGAAGCTCTGCTTCTTCATCCGTGACGTCACCCTTCGGCGGCAGGCGGAGGAGATGCTGCGCACCGAGCACAATGCCATTCAGAACGCCGGCAACGGGATTGCCATCGCAACCAAGGAGGCGAAGCTCGAGTACGTGAATCCCGCCATCCTCAAGATGTGGGGCTATGACGACCAGAACGATCTTCTTGGCGGGGACCTGCGAAACCTGCTGACCGGTCTGCCGGCCACCGAAGAGATGGTTCAATCGGTGCTGACGGATCATTCCGCGTGGCTCGGGGAACTGGTCGCCAAGAGGAAGGACGGCAGCGAGTTCGATATCCAGGTCTCCGCCGCATGCAACCGCGACACGGACGGCGAAGTCGCGGGCATGGTGGTTTCTTTCGTCGACATCAGCGATCGAAAGAGGGCCGAGGAGGCGCTGCGCCAGTCCGAGCGCCAGCGCGTCATGCTGGCCAGCGTAGGCGCGGCCTGTCATCACCTCGGCCAACCCGCAACGGTGATCATGACGAACCTCGAGTTGATCAAGCGCATGACGGCGGAATTGAACAACGACAGCCTGAAGAAGATCCTGAGCATGACCAACGAGGCGACCGACAGCCTGGCCGAAGTCCTTCACAAGTTGAACTCGGTGAACGAATTCAAGACGGTCCAGTATCTCGACAAGGAAAATGCGCAATCGCCGGAAAACGTGATCCTGGATATTTAGAACGTCTCCCGATCCCTCGCCGAGTTTCCCATGGCCAGAATCTACACCCTCCTTCGCATCACCGCGTATGCGGCCGGCCTGGCCGGCATGGTGCTCTTTGTCACCGCCCGGCAGTCCGCCGAACCGCAGACAGCGCGGGCCGCCGCGGGCGGAATCCTGCTGATTCTTTCCTTCCTGTGCTTTCTGGGGACCTACGCCATCTATCTGGCGGTCAGGCTCGGAAAGGGCCGAAACAGATAGCTTTTTTTGGTCCATAATGAGGCATTGACACGCCACGGCAC
>CALMZY010000214.1 GCA_937870865.1 uncultured Lentisphaerota bacterium
AAGAAGGGTAGCCGCGCCCGCAAGGGCGTGGAGAATGAGGATGGCCACCGGCTTGAGCCGGCGGGTACGGAAGAAGGGTAGCCGCTTACATGTTGATGTGCACGACCTTCGCCGGCGGGAAACCGTTGAAGTACGTGGACGACGCGGCGCTGTAGGCTCCGATGTTCTCCGAATATACCAAGTCGCCCAGCTTGAGTTCGGGGAGCTGTTCGGCGAGGCCGATCGTGTCGAGCGCGTCGCAGGTCGGGCCAAACACGGAGCAGATCTGCGTCGGGCCTTTCTTGAACGCCTTCACCGGATACTTGCAGTGGTCGAAGATGATGCCGGAGTAGGTGTGGTAGACGCCGTCGTTGATGTAATAGCAGCGCTTGCCGTCGCGGTCGGCCTTGCCGATGACTTCGGCGACGGCCGTGCCGGCAGTGGCGATCATGTAGCGGCCGGGTTCGGCGAGGATCGCGACCTTCTTCGGGAACAGCCGGTCAAACTCCGCGTTCAACGTCGCGGCCAGCTCCTTGAACGGGCGGACGTTCTCGTCGTACGGCGCCGGGAATCCGCCGCCGATGTCGAGCTGGATCATCTTGTCGAATCCGCGCGACCACGCCTCCCTGAAGATCCCCGAAGCGACCTGCAGCGCCTGCACGTAGTTCTGGAAGTTCGTTGTCTGGCTGCCGACGTGGAAGCTGATGCCTTCGACGGTCAGCCCGGCGTCGTGCGCGGCCTTGATGAGTTTCACCGCTTCGCCCGGGTCCGCGCCGAACTTCGACGACAGCTCGACCATCGCGCCCGTGTTCGGGACCTTGATGCGGAGCACGAGGCCTGCGTGCGGCGCGTACTTCCTGATCTTGCGGATTTCTTCGTAGTTGTCGTACGTCACCAGCGGCTTGTACTGGTCCAGCTCGATCAGCGTCTGGTTCGCCTTGATCGGATGCGCGTAGATGATCTTGTCCCAGATGAAGTCCTGCCGCTCCTTGGCCGGGAGGTGGCGGATGTTGTCGTAGACCAGCTTGAACTCCGGCATGGACGCCACGTCGAAACTCGCGCCGATCTTGTACAGCGTGCGGACGATCTCCGGCGCGGAATTCGCCTTCACCGCGTAATACGCCTGCACGCGGGGAAGGTGCTTCTTGAACGCCCGGTAATTGCTCCGGATGACGTCGTGGTCCACGACGAACACGGGCGTGCCGTATTCCCTGGCAATGGCTTTGAGTTTGGCGTGATTCATGGTTGCTCCTCGCAGACGCGGCAGCGGTACCGCGTCTGCGTGTTGTGCCCTGTTCTATTCCGCATCCGTGATCAGGAAGTTCTTGAACTGCCAGACATCCCGGCGATCGATGCGCGGCTTGTTGTAGCCCTTGAAGTGATTCTCGTAATGCTTCAACGGCGTCCAATCCGAGGGGATGGACACGAACTTGCCGAGGTACGGCTTCGAGACCTTGAGGATGAAGTCGTGCGGCAGGTCGTCAGGCACGCGGACGCCCTCGTTGGGATTCTGGATCATCCAGAGGCTGGACGCCACCACGGAGATGGCGACCTGCATGGTCGTGGCGTTCTGGTGGGGCACGAGACGCCGGGACTCCTGGATGCTGAGTACGCTGCCGGTCCACCACGAGTTGAACGGATGGCCCATCAGCAGCGCGCCGAGGATGTCCTCGCCGGACGTGATCTCGTCGTTCATGATGCGCAGCTTCGGCTGGAGCTCGTAGTTGCGTCCGCGAAGCTCATGAAGCGAGACGATCGCGGCGTCGCACGGGCAGTACGCGTAGTGAACGGTTGGCCGGTAGAGCGGTTTCTTACCTTTCCAGACCGTCAGCCTGTCGGAGATGGTGAACGCTTCGCCATGGCGCACGATCATGCCGCGGATGGTGTAATGAGGCACCCAGGTGGCGACCATGGTGTTCATGCCCATGCGGGCGAGGCAGATCTGGTTCTTCGGCCCGTTCTTGTGCTGGAAGGCGAGGGGCGGAAGCTCCTTCTCGTGCGTTCCCCAGCCCAGTTCGGCCGTGGTGATGCCTTCCTCCCGGAAGCCCTCGATGCTCCACGTATTCACGAACTCGTCCACTCGCTTCGGCTGGTCGCTGACCTGGGTGTCGCGTTCGCTCACGTGGATGACTTTGACGCCGAGCTTCATGGCCAGCTCGTTGAACCGCAGGTCTTCCCTGAGGCGCTCGATTTCCCTGGCGCGCGGGCCCGTAACCTTCTTCTGGGCGAGGAGCCTGCCGCCGATATCCAGCAAACCTTGTTTGACGAAATGCGAAATCAGTCCGGGATTGGCGCCGTGTTCCAGCACGGCGGTGGGGCCCCGTCGTTTCCATTTCGATGTCATGCGGCGGATGTTCATGTGCCGCCAGTACAGCGTGCGTTCCTGCGGCGGCTTGTTGGGCGCGCCGGAATAAGGATCCCAGAGTTCGACGGATGTGTTGACGTAAAGCACACCGCGGTCGTGGCACCACTGGAGAATTTCGCAGCAGTCGATGTTCCAGGCGAGGTCGATCAGCAGGTCGCCGGCTTTCACATATTTCGAGAGGACGGCCGACATGTTCTGCGGCGTGATGCGCTGTTGGACGAACCGGACACCTTTCCTGACCCAGGGCGCGATGTCCTTGGCCTTGTCCTCGAAGTCCATGACGGTGACGCTCTCGTACGGGAGCTTCATGAGTTTGAACAGGATGGGAACCGTACACTGCGAAACCGAGCCGTAACCG
>CALMZY010000215.1 GCA_937870865.1 uncultured Lentisphaerota bacterium
CGCTGTCCGCGATTCTGATCCTGATTGCCGCCCGGCTCCTGCTCGGTTGCGTTGTGTTCCCGATTTTCTACAGAAACGAGTCGCTGTTCATCGCGCGTCGCCTGTCGAACTACCTGCTGGCCCTGCTGATCATCGCGGTCCTTGCCCTGTTCTTCCTGGAGGACATTAAGCAGGTCGCGACCGTGCTCGGCATTGCCAGCGCTGCCGTGGTCATCGCGCTGCAGGACCTGTGTTCGGCGTTCGCGGGCTGGTTCGTCATCATCGGGAGCCGCAAGTTCGGCATCGGCGACCGCGTGGAGATCGAGGGCATGCGGGGCGACATCATCGACATCCAGCTCCTGCGCACGACGCTCGTGGAGGTGAACAACTGGCTGGGCGTCGACGAGCCGACCGGCCGCGTCGTCCTCATCCCCAACCACTTCGTCTTCAAGAGCAAGGTGTTCAACTACTCGCACGTGCACCCGTTCGTCTGGAACAAGATCGACATCACCGTGACGTACGAGACGCCTGCCCTGGAAGCGCAGAAGCTCCTCCTGCGCATTCTGGAGGAGGAGACCGCGGCCGAATTCGGCGAGGCAAAGAAGGGGGCCAGCGCCATGGAAACGCGGTACGGCGTCGCGGAGACGGTGTACCAGCCGAAGATTTACATGTTTCTCGCCGACAGCGGCGTGATGTTCAGTCTCGTCTACTGCTGCCACTACCGGCGCAACGGCTCGACCCGTAACCGCATCAACAAGCGCATCGTCGAAGAGTTCGCGAAAGACCAGCAGATGCAGTTGGCCTATCCGACACACCGGGAGATCAGGACGTAAATCTGTTCCCGGCCGGCGGGTGTCGCGCAGCGATTGAACCACGCCCTTCCCATTCTCATTCGCGAATATGAGATTGGCATGAATTCCGAAATCCCTGCCGTTCCTGCAAAATATCAAGTCTTTGTATTATATAACATATTGATAACAAGCTACTTGTACGTCTTCATATCCGGCCAAAGGGGTGTCGGCCAGGTGAAAAAACCGGCTCACACCGCATGTAGGCCCGGAATATGCTGAAGAGATTAAGTGAGCTCGGGTTGCCAGTGCATGGAGGAGAGAGAGTCATGGAAATCATGCTGGCCGTTGTCATGTGTAGCTTGTTCGGATTCTGGATTTGGAACCTCAAGTCGGACCTTGCGGAGCTGCAGAAACGCCTTGATGACGAAAACTCGCGGGTGGTTCTGGTGTACGGACCGTTCAAAGGCCACGCGGCGAAACAGGCGCGCGCCCCTATCAAGAAACCGGCGAGGGGTGTAATTCATGACGAAGAGAGCACATGGATAATGAACTAGAGATGCAGGAGCAATTCCTGCCTGTCGAGCGCCGGTCGCGCCAGGAGTGGCCGTGGTGCAAGGGGTTTATTGTGCAGGGCGTTCTGTACTCCAGCCATGTGACGAGTGTTGGTGACGAGAGGGATGCCGGCCCCGCCGATGCGCTTCGCGCTCCCCCGCGCAGCCGCGCTTCCCTGTCCTGATTTCCGCGGCTCTACGCCTTGCCGGTCTTCTGTGTCCCGCCTTCAGGGAGTCGTTCGGGCAGTTCCTTGAAATTGCGCTTCTGCCGGAGCGACAACTCCCACAGCTTGGCGTATTTCATGAACGCGCCGAACGCGCTCAACAGGGCGATGATGAACCCGTGCGTGCCGTCGAGGAACCCGGCCTTCAGGAAGTAGCCCCGCAGGAAACGGAAGGGCGGACGGAAGAAAAGGTCAATCCACCGGAATCCCTCGCCCTGCACAAAGCGCTGTTGAGCGGTGATGGTGGAAAAGCGGTTCAGCGTGTCGAGATGGTCCCGGATGTCGTCGTAGGTATAATGCCAGATCGGGTTGCGCAGCCGCTTGACGGGCCCGTTCACAACCACCTTGTCGTGCGGCTCCTGTCCCTCCGTGCGTCCGTGATCCTTCTTGAACAACCGGAGTTTGACGTCCGGGAACCACTCGCCGTGCCGGATCCACTTGCCGAGGTAGTACACCTGTCGTGGAAACTCGTAGCCAAAGTACTGCCCCGTGCCGCGCTCGAACTCGGCGATGATCTCCTCGCGAAGGGCGGGGCAGACCTCCTCGTCCGAATCGAGGAACAGGATCCACGGATGCGTCGACATCTCGCGGACGAGGTTTCGCTGTCCGACGTACCCAAGCCACTCGTGCTGGTACACGCGGGGAGTGAACTCCTTACAGATCTCGACGGTCTTGTCGGTGCTGAAGCTGTCCAGGACGATGATCTCGTCACACCAGGTAAGGCTCTGAAGACAGCGCCGGATTTTCCGCTCTTCGTTGAACGCGATGACGCAGGCTGAAATCTTTTCTCGCATGGCAGTTCCTTTTTGAATCGTCAGGACGAGCCCCCGCCTTCCGCGTCGGCTTTCGGCGGGTTGGTCGTCGTTCCGGTCGCGCCGTTCTCGACGCCGTCCAGGAGGGTCTTCGGGCGCGCGTCGGCATCCGCGATCTCGTCTCCGTAGAAAACCCGGATGCGATATCCATAATACTTCCCGTCCTCGCGGTCCCGGAAGCCCGCGGGGACAACGTACGTTGCCGTGATCAGTCTGTGCGGTTCCTGTCCCCACGTCCCGTCGAGAGTCAGCGGTTCCTTCGGCGCGATGGCGCGGGTGGGGCTCACCCGGCCCGAAGAGTCCTGGTCGAAGAAGAAGACCTCCACGCGGACGGCGGCCGGATCGATCTCCTCCGGCGGCACGGCGGAAACCAGGCTGATGTTCAGCATGCGCATCTCGTCGAATTCCTCGTTGGCGGGGAACTTCTGCTGTTCCACGGACGCGATCCTGATCATGCGCAGACCGGGGACGGGCGATGGGGCCGGTGCGCTCGCTTCCTCCTGGAGCGGGGCGGCGGCGGGTGCGGGCGGTGGTGGCGCGGGCTGCACCGCGAGCGTCTTCATCGTCTCGCGCAGGTCTGCGAGGTCCTCGCGGACCAGCCGCAGTTCTTCGGACACAGGCTGTAGACTCTCGCGCAGGTTGACGGCGGGCGGCTTTGCCGTTTCCACCGCGACAACCGTTGCCGCGAGTTCCGCGGTGGCGATGGCCGCTACTGCGACGGACGTCGTTTCCGGGATGTCCAGCGGCTGGACGGCGGGTTTCTGGCTGTCCTTTCGAATCAGCGTCCAGACTCCGCCGACCACCAGGGCGAGCAGCAGAATGGCGCCGGCCACGGGCGCCCATGTCATCTTCCGCGCATGCTGCTCGATACGCTCCTCGTCGGTCACATCGGCCTGCACGAGCGCCTGCACGAGGAACCGGGTCAGGCCGACTTCGATCGTGTCGCCATGTTTCAGGCGCGTCTCGCGCACTTCGCGTTTGTTGACCAGGATCCGGTTCATCGAGCCGAGGTCGCGGATGTAGATGCCGTCCGGCCGGTGCTCGATCACGGCGTGCTTTCTCGACACTTCCGGGTCCTCCACTCGAACGGCGCAGTCCGGATCCCTGCCGATGACCATCGGGTTGGATTCAATGGTAATGCGCAGGCCGGTGGAGGGGCCTGTTAAAATTATGAGCCTGTACATCATATGGAGACCGAAATCGCCCTGGGGTTCCGGTGAATAGCGCCAGTCAGTCTGATTCAGGCAGGGGAAAGCGGCAAGAAGAAATATCTGGGGCTGGGCCGGCCGTCACTTCTCCGGCTTGAACGTCAGCGACGCCGAGTTGATGCAGTAGCGCAGGCCGGTGGGCGGGGGGCCGTCCTCGAACACGTGCCCGAGATGGCCGCCGCATTTTGCGCACAAAACCTCCGTGCGGTTCATGCCGTGACTGCGATCCACGACCTGGGTGGTTGCGCCTTCGATCGGCTCGGTATAACTCGGCCATCCGGTTCCGGAGTCGAATTTGACGTCGGAGCGGAACAACTCGGCCCCGCACGCCGCACACGCGTACACGCCCTTCTCGTGGTGGTTCCAGAACGCCCCGCAGAAAGCCGGTTCCGTGCCTTTCTGCCTCAGCACACGGTATTGCTCGGGCGTGAGTTCCTCGCGCCATTCGGCATCCGATTTGACGGGCTTTTTGTTCATGGCAGCCTCTTCTCCCGGCGCGAACGCCGGGCACAGCAACAGGCAAGAAACCGCGAATACGATGGCTTTCACAGGGGCAACATACCCCGGCAAAACCGGCTTTCAACCGACCCTTTGACTTTCCGGAAGCGTCTTGGGTATGTTATCGGGGCGGGGGGGTGGAGATGCCGCAGATTTACATTGATCCGTGGACCGGGGTCTTCTTTGCGGGACTGATCGTCCTGATCGGCGTAGTGGCGACGCTCAAGAATCTCAGGAGCGCCTGCGGGCCGAAGGAAAGGGCTTTCGTTGCGCGCGGCAATCTTGCCGCCTGGGTCACGTGCCTGTGCTTCTTTGCCGCATGGTACTTCACGCCCCACCCGTACAGCTACCTCCTGTTGCTCGCGTACTTCGCGGTCTTCCCGATGGCCGTCTACCGCTTTTGCTCCAAGCGTCTGCTGATCCGGCGGCTCGAGAGGATACACCCGGCGGTCGAGGCGAACGGCGGAAACGGGGCCGGGCGGGTCGCGCGGGCCGGCGGAGAATCCTGAACGCCATCAGGCGGCGGGATCGCGTCTAGCACACGCTGTGGTCGTGCACTTCAACAAGGCCTTTTTTCTGGAACTCTGCCAGCGTTCTCGTGATGGTGACCGAGAGGTCGATGACGGGGGTGATGCCGTATTCCACCCGGAGCCGTTCCTCGACCTGGGGGATCGTCAGGGGGTTCTTCAAGCAGTCCCAGATGAACGCCGCGGAACCGTTGAGGACGTGGGTGCGGTCGCCGGATTCGTCGAAAATCATACGCTCGCCGCCGACCCGCTGTTCGGCTATGTCCATCCGTCTCTGATACGTCGCCGCCATGGAACAGTTCCTTGTGCGCAACGGTACTCTGCGGCGGGCTGTGGTCAATCCATTTTTCCATGGAGGACGCTTGACCCTTGACGCTCGGATCCGAAACCAAGCGTCAAGCGTCGAGGGCCAGAGGACGCGCGGAAACCGCAAACGTCCAACGCCGAACGCCCAACGCCGAAGGCGGACTCCGAACTTCAGCGTTCAGCGTTGGGAGTTGAGCGTTCGACGTTCAGTTCCCGCGTTGCAGGGCCGTTGCCTGTGGGCCAAGCGTCAAGATGACAGAATCATGGACAGCAGAATCAGTGGATGGATGAATGGTTCTGCAAAAAATGATTCTGTCACATCTGTCGGCACTCTATTGCGCGGATGTGTCCGTGTTCACTGCCGCATTTTCGGCCTCGGCCTGCCCCGGCTTCAGCTCGCTCTTGAGCTGCTCGACGGGCCGCTGCTTGAGGTCCTCGATCGCCGCCGGATCGTTGCGTTCGCCGCTGACCGTCCAGCAGACCTGCCCGTTCGCGACGCCGCCGCCGATCACGAATTGGTTGTCCTTGACCGTCTGTTTCACGAACAGGTTCGGCATCGGGCTTCCGATCGGCGTCAGATCGTATTGCGGATTCCGGTTCAGCGCTTCGAAGTAATCGGGCAACTGGATGGTGGCCATTCCCAAGGCGTCGAGTTGCGCGGTCCCCTTGTACACGTTCCACACCTGCGGCCCCTCGAGCGTGTAGTGCCGCAGGACCTTGTTCTGCGGGTCGAGCGGGTGGTCGATGGTGAAGGCTTTTACACCCCAGTTCGCGGAACCGAATCCGTCGTTCGTCCACACCTGGGTGCCGCCGTCGAGGTAGAGGTCTCCGCGGACGCGCGTGCTGTCGGAGACGGTGTTGGTGACCATGTATCCGATCGCCGTGCCGTTGTTGACGCCGCCCGGAACAGTGGCGTTCATGCCGAGAGCCATGCCGTGGATGGCCGCGCCGGAATTGGCGTATGCTCCCACGGCGATGCATTCGCCGCGCCCGCTCGATTCGCGGCCGACCGCCACACCGGTCAGGTCGCCCGACGCCTTGTAGCCCAGAGCCGCGCCCCAGTCGAAGGCGCTGGCTGAACAGCCGACCGCTGCGCCAACGTTGTTGGCTGTTGCGTTGTCACCGACGGCCGCGCCGGAACCATTCCCATTGGCAGAAAAACCTATGACAGCCCCATAATTTTCGCCGTTGGCCGAAACCCCGACGGCGGCACCACGGGCTGAGGCCTTTGCCAGGGAACCCACAGCCGCGCCTTGAAATGAGCCGTTGGCCTGGTATCCCACAGCCGTGCCCGAGTTCGTGGCCAATGCATTGAATCCCACCGCTGCCCCCTGGTCGGAGCCTGCCGAAGCTTCCCCCACGGCCACGCCGTAATTCGTCCCCTTGGCGCCGCTTCCGGCGGCCACGCCGTAGTTGTGAGCCACGGCGGAAAATCCCAACGCCACCCCGTACGCGTTGCCATCTGCGAGATAGCCCATTGCCACGCCGAAGTTCGATGCACTGGAGTTCTTGCCGACCACCGCGCCAAAGCGGGGCGCGCTGGACTGATATCCCACGGCAGTGCCGGATTCATTTCCGTTGGCTTGGTATCCTGCCGCAACGCCATGCTCGATTGCGACGGAGTATTCGCCCAAGGCCGCGGATAAGTCGATCGCTCGGGCTTCGTACCCATAGGCGGCGCTGTTATTGGAGGCGTACGAGACATCGCCATACGCCTCGCCGCTGTTTGCAAAGGAGTCATAGCCTATCGCTATGCCTGAGTTGGTAGACTCCACGTAGCTCCCAATGGCGATGTCCTGTCCATCCGACTCGATGATCAACGCCCGTTTGTCCGTGGTGGTGATATTCAGCGGCCCCGTCATTCTGTCGCCGGTCTTGTTCACGTCCGTCAGCGAGTACGCGGCTTGGACGATGTGCTCGCGAGGAGAGAGGACGGTCCCGTTCACTTCGACCTCCAGGTACACCGAGGGGTGCTCCAGCGCGCTCTCCAGCGAAGGCACGGCGAGGTCACGGCCGATGGTCGTGGAATAAAGGCCGTCCACCACGGTCACGACCTGGGTCTGTGCATAGTAGAGCGTCCCGCCGGGCGCCGCCTGGTCATACAGCCGGAACACAGTTGTCACCACCCCGTTGACGAGGTTGGTGCCATCGACCAGCCTGCCCTGGTAGTTGATCTTCTCGTTGGAATCGAGAGCGAAGGAAGACGTGATCAGTGAGCCAATAACCATGATCAGCGCGAAGGTAAGACGCTTCATGCAACCCTCCCTTGGTGAAGACGTTATGGGCAGGATGATACAGAAGGGGAGAAGTTCTGTAAACGCCGAACGCCGAACGTCCAACATCGAACGCCGAAGGCGGACTCCGAACTTCGGCGTTCAGCGTTGG
>CALMZY010000216.1 GCA_937870865.1 uncultured Lentisphaerota bacterium
GTTTCGGCGCCGAAATCCTTCTTCTCCACCAGCGCGACCTTGAGGCCGCGAAGCGAGGCATCCCACGCGGCGGCGAGCCCGTTGACGCCGCCGCCGATGATCAGCAGATCATAGGTCTCTTCCGAAAGGCGTTTGAGGTTGCGTTGCATGGTCGAGCGATGCCGGATACTGATTAGTGGATGTTGTTTGCGGGAGGCGAACTATCCGTCACCGAGGGCTCCGCCTTGTCCACAACGACGCGCTTCTCGCTTTCGCCTTCGACGATTTCGGACCACGTGCGCAGATCCTTCTGATCCATGATGGCGTGATGGATGATCCGGCGGTCCGCGGCGTTCATCGGGGCAAGCTTCACGGGATGTCCCGTCTGCCGGACCTGCTCCGCGGCATCGAGCGCCATTTTCAGCAGGCGATCCTTCTTGCGCTCGCGATAGCGTTCGACATCCACGATGAAGCGGAGAGTCTGTTCGGGAAACCGTCCGACCATTCGATTCAGCACCAGCTGGAGGGCCTCAAGGCCCTGTGCGTCACGGCCGATCAGCCGTCCCGCGTCGGCCGATTCAATATGCAGAAGGACCTCGTTGTCCGGCTGGTCGAACGCCTCGATCCTGGCTTCAAACCCCATGAGGCGCAGGACATCCTGCAGGAAAGTCTGGGCCTGCTCGCGGCTGCTTTTGACTGACCCCGGGTCGCTCATAAAACCGAGTCCAAAGTCCAATGTCTCGAGTCCAAAGTCAATGCTCCAAATCGTCTCAAGCCTTCGACGTTGGACCTTGGACTTTGGACTTCTTCTTCATTGTCAGCTGCTGGGCAATCATCAGAATGTTCTGCGTCGTCCAGTACAGCGCAAGGCCGGAGGCGAAGTTGTAGAACATGACCAGCATCATGATCGGCATGAACATCATGATCTTCTGCTGGTTCGGATCGGCGCTGGCGCTCGGCGTGAGCTTTTGCTGCCAGAACATCGTGGCGGCCATGAAGATCGGCAGGATGTTCAGGGACAGGCCGAACGGAAGGATGCCCGGGAACAGGTTCTCCGGCTGGCTCAAATCCTTGATCCAAAGGAAGTGCGCGAACCGCAGTTCGATCGCGCTGCGCAGCACCACGAAGAGGGCAATGAAGACCGGAATCTGGATCAGCATCGGAAGGCAGCCGCCGAGCGGATTGACCTTGTGCTCCTTGTACAGGGCCATGATCTCCTGCTGCTGTTTCTGAACGTTGTCCTTGTACTTGGCCTGGACCGCCTTCACGAGCGGCTGGATCTCCTGCATCCTCTTCATGCTCTCGGTGCTCTTGCGCGTGATCGGCCAGAACACGATGCGCACGAGGATCGTCAGGAGAATGATGGCCACGCCGTAGTTGTGCGGCCAGAGGTGATCATGGATGGCGTTCATGATCTTGAGGAGCAGTTTGCCGATGGCCCTCCACATCCCGAACTCCATGACATCCACCTGGTGGAGCCCGTTCTTGCTCAACTCCGAGTACTGCTTGGGGCCCACGTAATACTGGAACGCCCGCGCCACGACTTCGCCGCCGCTCATCCTGAGTTCAGGAAGCAAGATCGACGCGGCGATCTCGTCAACCATCGCGCCCTTGGGCTTGACCGTCGGATCCGCCATTTCGGCCGGAGAAACCTCTCGCACCGCGTGGACCACCACCTTCTCGCCGCCGCTGTCAGGCGTGACGATCTGCGTGAAGTACTTGTTCTTGACCGCCACCCAATCCACGGGCTTGTCGATGGGCCAATCGATATTCACCGGGATTTTGGGAAGGCCCTTCTCCTCCATCGCGGTGTTGAATCCCTTCGGGATCTTGCTGCCCCAATAGGTAACTTTCTCGCCGCCCGGCGAAAGGGTATCCACACCCAAGGCGGCCAGGCCCGCGATCGGAGTCTCGCCTTCGAGGTTCTGCATGGGCCCGATCTGGACGGAATGGGCCGGGATCAAGAGAGGCTGATCCGTCTCGTTTTTCAGTTCGTCGTTCACCTTGAGCCCGTACCCCTCACCGAGGCTGAGCGTTCTGCTCAAGGTCAGACCCGACGCCGTCCTGCGGCTGAACCGGACCGACCGGTCTGCCGCGGACACGGACATCTCGAAATCGCTGCCGGCTGAAAGCCCGTCGATCCCCGAGTACGCAAGCGCCCGTCCCCCGTCAAAGTCGAGAAACACCGGCTGGCTGGCAGGATCCAGGGCGGTCCGGAAGTTCTTAAGTTCGGCGGACACCACGGCCGCGCCGTGCGAGGAAACGACCACCTTCAGCTTCTCGTTTTCCAGCACGGCGGTCTTCTCCGGCACCGCGGGCGCAGGTTCCTCGCCAACGGCCGGCGCGACCGGAACGGCAACGGGGGGTTCCGCGATGACGGGTTCCACCGCCGGCACGGAGGGTTCCGCGGGGGCGGCCGGCGCCTGTGCCGGCTTCTCCGCCTGGACCGTTTGCTCCGCCACCGTCGCGGGCGCGGTCTTGAAGAAGCGTTTCTTGAGCTGGCGATCGACGGTCGGCCACGCGATCCACAGCGCGAACAGAACGGCTAAAAGGACAATGTCTTGTTTCTTCATCTCTTATCAATCCGTGCCTGTACGGCGGCCGGAACGGGATCCACGCCGCCCGGATGAAGAGGATGGCACTTGAAAAGCCTCTTCACGCCGAGCCAGACACCGCGGCACGCGCCGTGCGCTTGAACGGCCTCCATCATGTAATTCGAACACGTCGGATAAAACCGGCAGCAAGGCCCGACCAGCGGCGAAAGCGTGAACTGGTACGCCCGGATCAACCCGATGGCAATTCGGGACGGCAAGAGAACAACCCAGTTCCATGTTCCACGTTTCAAGTTTCCAGTTTCCCATCGGCGTCCGCCAGTCCCACGCGCTTCGCCAAGACCAGCAGTTCGCTCACAATCTCATCCCACTTCGCGTCCAGGATCCCGCGCCGCGCCACAAGCACGACATCGAACGGGCCGGACAACTGGTGACGGTGGCGGCGATACACTTCCCGCATCAACCGCTTGGCCCGCGCGCGCTGGACGGCGCCTCCGACTTTACGGCTCGCCACCACGCCCAGCCGCAGGGAGGCTCCCTCCCCCTCGCGAAGCCACAGGACCATGAAGCGGCCGATAGCGCGCCGGCCCTGCGCATATGTCTGTTGAAATAGAGACGCCTGGGTCAGGCGTTGGTTCCGTCCCAGCCGCTGATCCGGCTTCCCCGGACCCGTGCCCTGGCCCTGGGGAAACTGCCCCGACTCCGGGGCCGTTTCGGGACTCCCCAGCATCGCAACTCCTTTATATCGAGAGCTTTTTGCGTCCCTTGCGGCGACGGCGGGCAAGCACTTCGCGGCCTTGCCGCGTCTTCATGCGCTTGCGGAATCCGTGCGCGCGCTGTCTCTTGATCTTTGAAGGCTGATATGTCCGTTTCATGCTCTGTTCCCTATGGTTTTATTCAGGAACCTAGTCTTTTAACAGCTTTTGCGGGATAGTCAAACCCGGAGACCATGTCGGATTGCCAATCTCCAATTGCCAATTGGCCATTGGAAATCGGCAATGTCAGAACGGCGTGGCCGTTCCGATCTTGCTGCCCAGCGCGGCTTCGGCAATGGACCGGCCATCGGACAGTTTCGGGACCTTGCGGGGCAGCCACTGGCGGCGGCGCTTGGCCCGGCCGATCAGGCAGTAGCCCTTCGTGAAGAAGAGAAGCTTGTCGAACTGCGCGGCGAACCAGAAGATGGGATACAGGAAGGAGTAGATACGGAACAGCTTGTCCATCTTTCCGAAATCCCTCTCGTCGATCAGCACGCCCTTGGCCCCGGCCTGGGCGTCCTTGTTCGCGCGCGAGGCGGCAAACTGGATCGCGGTATCCAGCGCCTCGACGAAGAACCGCGAGTAGGTCCGAGCCTCCTGCACGTCGAACCCGTCCTTCATCAGGTCGAACACCTGGGCCTCCGTGTACCCCGGCCGCACGTGCCCGTGGCGGTCATCCGTGAGCCCGAGCATCCGCCGGAGCGGCGGCAGGGCCGCGAACGGCTTGATGTGCGGCACGTTGAACACCAGCCGGCCATTCGGCTTCAGGACGCGGTGACACTCGACCACAAACCGGTAGTCCTCCAGCAGGTGCTCCAGCATATCGATGATCACGACCACGTCGAACGTGCCGTCCTCAAACGGCAGCACCGGCCCCGTCATCAGTTCCACCCGCTCGCCGACCAGCCTGCGGATCGATTCGACCGCCTTTTCGCTCGAGTCCACGCTGGACCACGTCCCGCCCAGCTTCCGCAGGTTCCAGCTGATGACCCCGTTGTCGCCGCCGACGTCGAGACACGTCTGACCCGACACGGGCCCGAGGAGGCTGACGATCTGGCGGAGTTTCGCCTGCTTCAGGATGGATTTCTTGAAGAGGCGAAGGTGCCAGTCGGTCGGCTCGGAGGGTTTGACGGTTTCAAGCATGGCGGGATGGTAAAAGAAAAAGTCCAAAGTCCCAAGTCCAAAGTCCATCGCGCGGGGCAAGAGGATCCGTCACCGCCCGCCTCTTTCAATCCGGCCGCAAGATGTGTATAGTTTCCAAGGGTTGGAAAAAAGCGGTCGGATTTTTCCAATCCTTGGAAATATGGCAGACAAGAGCAACTCCGTTACCGTCACGCTGGAAGACGGCCAGAAGATCCAGTGCCTCAGGGGCACGCCGGTCAAGGCGGTCATTTCCTCCTTCAAGGCCCCGAGCGGCCTCGACTACGTCGGCGCGCTGGTGAACAACGACGTGGTCTCCATCTCGTACCCCGTCGAGGTGGACAGCACCGTGAAGCTGCTGACGCTGGCCGATTCGCACGGCCAGCGCATTTACCGCCGTTCGATCTGCTTCCTCCTGGCCAAGACCGTCCGCGAGATCTTCCCGACCGCGCGTTTCTCCGTCGAGCATTCGCTCGGCAACGGATTCTACTGCAGTTTCGAGCTGAACGGCGGGGAGGGCACGCATCCCGGCATTTCCAAGGGGCAGCTCGACGCGATCGAGAAGCGCATGCGCGAGCTGGCGGCAAAGAGCATCCCGATCGAGCGGCGGAAGATCTCGTTCACGGACGCGATGAAGCAGTTCGAGTCGGAAAAGCAGATGGACAAGTACAACCTGCTGCGGTTCCGGAACCCGCCGAAGATCGTCGTGTTCTGGTGCGACGGCTT
>CALMZY010000217.1 GCA_937870865.1 uncultured Lentisphaerota bacterium
CTGAACAGCGGCATCCGGACGATCACCTGTCCCAACACGAACACCATCAGCGGCGTGATTTCCAGCGGCGGCCTGAACAAGGACGGCGTCGGCATGCTGATTCTGTCGGCGGACAATTCGTACGCTTCGACCAACACGGTTTCGAACGGCGTCCTGCGAATCTCCAGCACGTGGGCGCTGGGCAGTCATACGGCGGGCACCATCGTCCAGAGCGGCGCGGCCCTTGAACTGACAGGCGGCATCGCGACACCTGCGGAGCCTTTGAGCCTGGTCGGCACCGGCATCAACAACGGCGGCGCCCTGCGCAACATCTCCGGGAACAACAGCTACAACGGACCGATCACGCTCACCGGCCTGACCCGGATTAACTCCGACAGCGGCACCCTGCAACTGGGCGCGGACGGCGATGTCTCCGGTGCGGGCCAGACCCTGATCGTGGGCGGCACCGGCGTGGTGGATATCTGGGGCGATCTCCCCACGGGATCGGCAACTTTCATCAAGGATGGAACGGGCACAAATACCCTCAACTATTCGTCGGCGACCCGCACATGGACCGGCCCCACGTACATCAACGAGGGCGTGATTCAACTGACCGCGGCCAACGGCATCTCGGACAACAGCGCGATGACCATTTCCAACGGGGCCACGTTCAACATGGCCGCCGGCAATGACACGATCGGATCCATCGCCGGCACCGGCACGATCGTGATGGGCAACTCAACGCTGACCTGCGGCGGCAACAACTCGAACACGGTTTTCGCCGGCGTCATGAGCGGCGCGGGCGGCGTCCTGACCAAGACAGGTTCAGGCACGCTGACGCTTTCCGGCACAAGCACGCACGGCGGCAACACCACGGTCAGCGCCGGCACGCTGATTCAGAACGGCACGAATTCGAGTTCCGCCGTGACGGTAAGCAGCGGCGCTTTCCTCTACGGCGGGGGCCAGGTTGCGGACCTCAACATCTTCGGCTGCGTCAGCCCGGGCACCGCATCCAACACCGCGGGCAAGCTCAAGGCCGCCGCCGTCACTCTGCCCATGAGCGGCAAAATGCAGATCGATCTGTCCGCCATGAGCGGAACCGCCGGGGTGAACTGGGACTTGCTCGAGGGAAGCGGCAACGTGACCGTGGGCGCGAACTCCGCCAATCGATTCACGATCGCGTTGAAAGGAGACCCGACCGGCTTCAGCGCCAGCGAGGGCTGGACCAACACGATCATCACCGGCGGTTCGATGAGCGGTTTCGATGCCACCGATTTCACGATCACGACCACGGAATTCGTCCCCTCCCTCGACGGCGGAACGTTTTCGCTCTACCAGGACGGCAGCAGTATCCGGCTGCTCTTCACGCCGATGGCCGGCGGCGCGCCCGGCATTGCCGTCCTCGGCACGAACATCACCACCACCATTTCCGACGGCGACACGACGCCTGCCCGGGAGGACGGCACGGACTTTGGCACCGTCGCGCTGGAGGGCTCGACCAAGGAGCATACGTTCACCATCACCAACGAAGGCACGGGGCTCCTCTTCGTGGACAACGTGGCCGTCGGCGGGGCGCACGCCTCGGACTTCACGGTCACGGGAGTGCCCGCCATTCACACGAACAACCTGCTGTTGAACGGGGACTTCGCCCTGGACGGGACCCCGGCGCAACTGGGCACGGCCGTCATCAACAACTGGACCAATTACGGAACGACCAGCGGCTACTACAACAACGACATCGACGGCCAGATGTCCGTGAAGATCTGGTGGGACGACACAGGCATCTACCAGGACTTCTCCTGCGTGACCGGCGCCGTGTACCTCTTCAGCATCTACGGGCGCCACACGACGGCCGAGTCGCTCGCCTACTGGCATGGTTATCTCAAGGCTGAGTTCTACGACGCATCCTGGACGAAGATGGGCGAGCAGGTGCTGGACGACCTGAAACCCACCGACCCGCTGGATCAATGGATCCTGATGAAAGGAAGCGCCACGTCGCCCGCGGGCAGCGTCTACGGCCGCATGTTCCTGAGCATCAGCAACTGGAACGCCAGCGCGGGAGGGGCCGCCTATTTCGACAACGCGTCCGTCGGGTGCATGAACCTGCTCGGCCACAGCACCACCACGTTCCGGGTCACCTTCGATCCGTCCGCCATCGGCGCCCGGACCGGGACGGTCTACATCACGAACAACGTGACGGGCAAATCGCCCTATGACTTCGTGATCAAGGGCACAGGCGCTCCTCCGGACATGGATGTTCTCGGCACGAACGGGGCGGTGATCGCGGATGGCGACACCACGCCCACGCAGGTCGACGGAACCGATTTCGGCACCGTGGCGTTGAGCGGCGGGTCGAAGCTTCACACGTTCATGATCACCAACACGGGGCCGTGCGTCATCCGGGCATCGGACATCGCGATCGGCGGCACGCACGCCTCGGACTTCGCGATCACCCAGCAGACGTTCAACACGATCGCTTACAACTTGATCGCGACCAACCCCAGCTTCGAGGCGAACGCCACCGCGTGGAACATGGACGCGAACTGCGCCGTGGCGCAGGAGCACTACGGGGTGTACGCCGAGCACGGCACGAACTTCATGATGGCCTGGTGGGAGAATGTCTCCTACATGGATGTCCCCGTGATCCCCGGGTCCACGTACGTCTGGTCCGCCTGGGTAACCACGCCGGCGGGGTGTGCTGAAACGATGTCCAACAACCTGTACGGGTTGCTCAAGATGGAATGGATGACCGCGGCCAAGGCGTCCATCTCGTCAACGCAACTGACGTTCTACACCGGCACGACCTACAACGTGCAGATCACTCCGGGCACGTGGAAGAACATCGCCATCACGAGCGCGGCGCCGGCAACCGCGGCGTTCCTGCGGGCCGGCTGGGGTGCCTGGCATGACGCCGGCAACTCGAGCGGCCGGGCGCTCTTCGACGAGATGGTGTGTTACCAGCTCCCCGGCGTCCGCGGAACGTCCACCTTCTCGATCGTATTCGACCCGTCCGCCACCGGCGTGCGCGAAGCGTATGTCTACATCACGAACAGTACGGCCAAGAACCCGTACGACTTCAAGATCCAGGGCAACGGCATGGCAGCGCTCAACGACCCGAGCGGCGTGCAGGCCTGGCGGGACGGGCACGAAATGGTCCGCATGCAATGGACCAACTACTCGAGCTACGGCGTCATCGTCGTTCACAGGCAGACCAACGCGCCCACGGCCCTGACGCAAGGCGTGGCGTATAACGTCGGCGACGCGGTCGGGACCGACGGCACCCGCGTGGTGGCCAAGCAGGCGGCGGGCACCTGGGTGGAGCACATCCTCCAACCCGGCAGCACCAACCACTACATCTTCTACACGTACGACGGAAACAACTACTCCCCCGGCGTGGCGGACTCGACGAATCTGCTGCAGTACATGACCCACGAAATCGTCGATGAATTCTGCTACACCGGCGGCGTCACAACAGCCCTCAACGGCCTGAGCGGCGGACACGGCTGGTCGAATTCCTGGAACGCCAACGCGGCCTTCACCATCATCTCCAACGACACGCCCAACCGTCCGGAATTCTTCTACATGTGGCCCTACCCCGACCGGGGCGGCAACCGGATCCGGCTGGCGGATCAAGGCAGCGGGCCCTGGGCCATGGAAGCCTACCGGAACTTCCCGAAGGTCACGAACGGCGCGATCTACATTGCCGGCCGTATGAGCGTCCAGAGCAACGGCGCCAATCGCTGGTGCGGCTTCACTTTCGTCACCGGTGCGACCCACACCGTCTTCTTCGGGGATAGTTGGGCCGCCAACGGCCTACTCGGCCTGAGCGACTGGGGCTCCGGCGGAACAGCCACGAATCGAATTGCCGGATGGAGTTCGGGGCTAACCAACACGTACCTGGTTATCGGCAAATACGACTTCACAACCCACCTGTTCAGCGCAGTCTCCTATCCGGGGTGGACGAACGCGCCTGCCTCAGAGCCAAATTGGGGAGTATCCAGCGCGGCTACTGGCATCGTGAGCTACATCGACGGCGTGGGCATCAAGGCCGGCTGCAGCGACGCCGCGGGAATGAGTCCGGGCGAATGCTTCTTCGACGAAATCCGCGTGGCAACGACCTGGGCGGACCTCTGCAACGCCACCCGGGTCTGGGTGACCAACTACTCGGTGGACGGCGACAACCAAGTCAGCGATGCGCAAGTCGTGAGCGGCGCGTTCTCCGTGACCTTCTGGACGCAGGACCCGAGTTCGCCCGGCAACAACCTGGACTACGACCTCTTGAATCCGTCCGGCACGGCGATCCTCAACGACAACGAGACCGACTACAAGAGCTGGTACGAGAACAACACGATGATGGTCGCCAGCGACTCCGTCCACGCGGGCTACAGCACGGGCACGCTCGGCATCTACACCACCCGCTACAGCGCCGCGGGCTCGAACGGTTTCTGGCAGTACGACGTGATGGCGCTCTCCAACGGCACGCCGATGACGTTCACCGTCGTGGACGATGACACCGCGGGACCCTCGGCAAGCCTTCTGTACGTCGGCACCAACTACACGCCGGGCGCCATCGCCACGAACGCCACGGACGGCGACTTGGCCTCCGGCGGCATGCTCGACATCGCCGTGCTCCTGTCCGATCCATCAGGCATCTGGTACGCGACGGACAGTTATCACAACATCAGTTCTCCCATCGGCAACGTCCAGCCGAACTGGGACCTGACCAACTCCGTCAACCAGGACTTCGGGTACGACCGGCCCTTCACGAACTTCATCGGCTACAGCGGCGCCGCATCTGTCACGGCCGTCGTGTACAACGTGGCCCCCATCAACCCGACCAACCTGGCGATGGACAGCATGTGGACGCTGACCATCAGCGGCGACGATCTCGACCTGGACCGGGGCGTGTGGTACGGCAGCACGCAGCCGACCTGGGGCGTGTCCTACGACCGCACGACCACGACCAACTACCCGCTGTACTTCTGGGTCACGGACGACGACAAGGCGCCCCCGGCCCTCGCCGTCCCGCAGATCGGCATGACCATGGGCGGCACCAACATCGGCAACCTGCTCGTGGACGGGGATTTTGAGAACCCGACTCCGTGGACCCTGTACAGCGTGGACAGCGCCGAGATCACCAACAGCGCGGGTGAAAACGGCCGCTACGGCGTCCTGTTCTGGCAGGATACATCGACGTTCCCCGTCGGCAACACAAACGACCACGGCGGTTTCTTCCAGGAATACACCATCCGGGAGAAGGTCAGCTCGCGGTACCTGTTCTCCGTCAGGGGGCGGTCCGGCAACCTGCCCTTCGACTGCGCCCAAATCGTGATGAAGTATGAGTTCTACAACAGCGTCGGCAGCTTCATCTACCAAGTAGAGACGAACATCCTGCCGCAGTTGACCAACACGTGGAAGACGTTCTGGTTCTCCGCCACGTCCACGGTGGACTCCGCGTCAAT
>CALMZY010000218.1 GCA_937870865.1 uncultured Lentisphaerota bacterium
CACCCTGCCGCCGCATCAGGAGGACGAAGGCTGGATCCGTCGGTTGGTGCAGCACGATGCGCCATGCATTATTGCGCTGAACAAGGCCGATTCCGGAATGACGCACGGGGACGAATTCAAGAAGCTATGGCAAGGCATCTGCGCCGAGAAGACATCCGCGAAGACCGCCGAGTGGATCACTGTGTCCGGGCTGACCGGCAACAACGTGGGCGAACTGGTTTCCCTGCTCTTCCGGACGGTGCCGGAGGGGCCGCACCTGTTCCCCGACGACATCCTCACGGATTTTCCCCGCAAGCTCGCGATCGCCGACATCGTGCGCGAGAAGTACTTCCAGCTGCTCAAGGACGAGCTGCCGCACGAGCTGGCCGTGGAGATCGACAAGATCGACGAAAAGGACGATCGCTGGGAGGCGCACGGCACGATCTTCGTGAACAAACACTCCCAGAAAGGGATCGTCATCGGAACCAAGGGGCGCCTGCTGAAGAAAGTTCGCGAGGCATCTGAAAAAGAGATTGCCGAAATGTACGGCCGCCCCGTATCGCTGGAACTCTGGGTCAAGGAAGAGAAGAACTGGAACCGGAACTACTTCTTCCTGAAGCGGCTCGGATACGCCGTGTAGGCCGGCTTCGCGCGCTCTTTCGTTTGTTACATCCAGAAGGACGGCCGCACAGTTGAATGTAACACTTACTCAACAAGTCGGCGGAGCGCTTTGACGAAGGCCTGGTGAACCCCGTAGGCCTTCATCCCCCGGTATCCGCTCGGCAACAGATCTCGAGGCAGGAGAGGATCCCGACGCATGACCTCGGTGAAATGCAACAGCTCTTCACGCATCAACGATCCAATCTCTGCAGTCGAGAGACTCTGCCTCAGCTTGCCGACTCCGTCTGACCATGTGTGGATGTAGGCTTCTTGATCTTCCTTCAGGCGATCGACATCCCACGCCTCGTCAACGACATCGTGGCTCTTGCGTGAAAGAACGGTCCGACATTCAAACAGATACGAGACCGATTCCACGTTCAGAGCCGCCTGCAGATCCGCATACGCCGGCCGAATATCACGCGGGCTGACCCAAACGCTCTGTTGAAGGTACCCCATTCGAAGCCGCTGCAGGTAGTTCCGCAGCCCATTCCTGAACCCCCGTTCGCTCTCTTCGATATCGTAGACAAGAACACGCCACAACCCGTCCCAACGCTTGTTCCACAACCGCTCCGGGTTCAGTTCGTCGGGGACAGCATATCCGTGTCCACTCAGCGCGATGACACGCGATCCATCGTGCCGTTTGCGGTACACGACGACGCCCGCGCTCCGGAGCCGCTGGACGGCCGCCCGATATGCGCCATCGGACGGAAAACATCCGCGAACCAAGCCACATCGCCCGCGACTGACGAGGAACTCGGCGTATGTCGCTACGCAGTCCAGGAAGAACCCCGCCGTGCGGCGTCCCATCACGGTCAGGCTCACGTCGGGATGATGCAGCGAGAGTGTTTTCATGGGCCACAGGATGTCAGAGCACGTTCTCCGGTCAATCCAATTGTTACATCCAACGATGCGGCCGTCTTTTCAGATGTAACAATTCGGCGCGTCGTCGGGAGCCCTTCTCCTGCGCCCTTGACCACGGAATGAGAAGCCTGTAGCTTCCTTGCCAGATCGGTCGCGGGGGAGCTTGCGCTGCAGGCTGAGATCCTCTCGGGAGGAAAACCCTTGGAACCTGTCCGGATAATACCGGCGAAGGGAGCGGCAACAGTCCATCTGCCCGGCTCTTGTCCCGCCTGCCGACGCAAGGAACCGCCATGGCTATCATCGGAAAAATCACGGACGAACTCTTTCAAACTGTCATCAAGCCGCGACTCGGCGCCAAGCGGCCCGAGGTCGCCGTCGGCCCGGAACAGGGCGTGGATGTCGGCATCGTCGAACTCGGCGATTACGCGATGGCGATGACGTCCGACCCGGTGTTCATCGTCCCGGCCTACGGGTTCGAGCGCTCGGCCTGGTTCGCGATCCATATCCTCGCCAGCGACGCGGTGACCTCCGGACTCGCCCCCGCATACCTCACGATCGATCTGAACCTTCCGCCGGACCTGTCCGACGCCGACTTCGCGCTCATGTGGGAGATCATCCACCGCGAATGCGAGAAGATGGGCGCGGCGATCGTGACGGGCCACACCGGCCGCTACGAAAACTGCAATTACCCCATGATCGGCGGCGCGACGTTCATGGCGCTCGGGCCGCGCGACGCCTATTGCTCGCCGAAGTTCTGCAGGCCCGGCGACAAGATCATCATCACCAAGGGCCCCGCCATCGAGGCCACCGGCATCTTCGCCGCGATGTTTCCCGATCGGATCGAAAAGCAGTTCGGCGCCGCGCTTCGCAAGGAGGCGGAGAACGTGTTCTACAAGATGTCGATCGTGGACGACGCGCGCATCGCCGCGTCCGTCGGCACGCGCGACAAGGGCGTGTCCGCGATGCACGACGCCACCGAGTACGGCATCCGCGGCGGCCTGCACGAATTCGCGAAGGCCGCCCGGCTCGGGCTCGTCGTCCACAAGGACGAGATTGTCGTCACCCCGGCCGTGAAGGAAATCTGCGAGATGTTCGCCATCGATCCGCTCAACAGCATCAGCGAAGGAACGCTGATCGCGACGGTCAGGCCCCACGCGGCGAACGAGGTGTTGAAACGGCTGCGCGACAACGGAATCGCCGCGTCCATCTGCGGCGAAATGACCGACGAGGCGAAGGGGATCCAGATGGTGGAAGGCGGCCGGCAGAAACCGTTCGATCACCCGGGTGTTGACCCGTTCTGGGAGGCGTTCTACAAAGCTCTCAAGTCATGACGAGATACGGATACTGGATAGCGCTTCTGATCCTTGTCGCCGCCCCTTATACGACAGGTCTTCGTCATGAGTTTGTCTACGACGACCACGGCTCAATCGTCGAGAATCCGTTTCTCGACGATCGGGATTGCCTCAAGAAACTGCTGAGATTTCAGACGATCACGGACGCTTCAGTCCCGGACGGCCGGCGGCCCGTCGTGGTCTTAAGCTACCTGCTCGACCGCGCCGTCTGGGGTCTGCGGCCCGCCGGCTTTCACGCCACCAATCTCCTGCTGCATCTGGGCGTTGTCCTTCTCCTTGCCGCCCTCGCCCGCCGGTTGCAGCCCGAACTGGGGCCCTTCCCCGGCTTCGCCGCGGCACTGCTTTACGGGCTGCATCCCGTCCTGACAGAGGCGGTGCAATGCCCGGCATTTCGCGAGGATCTACTGGTAACGCTTTTTCTGTTGCTCTCTCTTCTTGCTGCAACACGCGCAAGAACCGCCTGGCTCTCGGTCCCCGCGCTGATCGCCGCCCTGGCCTCCAAAGAGTCGGCCGCCGTCACCCCGATCCTGATGCTCTGGATGTGGTTCTGCTTCCCCGCAACCCGCCTGCCGCGGAAGCTCGCGACGACTGCGGCGGCGGTCACCGCGACGCCTGTCATTGTCTTCGCGGTTTTGTGGCTGAACAGCGGCCCGCTTCAGGCTTCGTCTTCGGAACACGCCGCGATGGCGCTCGCGTATCCGGCGAACCTGATGACGCTCCCCTGGCTATGGCTGAAACAGGTCCTGCTCCTGCTGGTGCCTCATCCCCTGATCGTCGATCACGTGATCATGTCGGTGACGCAGTTCACGGACTGGCGGTTTCTGTCCGGCGCCGCGGCCGTTGTGGCCTGCGGCGTTCTCGCCATGGCCCTCCCGCGCCGCGCGCCGTGGATCGCGTTCGGGGTCGGCTGGATGCTGATCAGCTTTGTCCCGGTCTCCAACATCGTTCCGCTTCACAATCCATTCGCAGAACGTTACGTCTATTTGACCGCCGTCGGCTTTTGCCTCCTCGCGGCGCGCCTGCTTTCCCTGACGCCCGAGCGGGAAACGGCCTGCGGCTCCGCGCAACCCGGCGCGAAAACCTGCATCCACAGGCGCGCCCTGTTGCTCGCGTTGATCTGCATGACCTGCACGGGGCTGACGGTCCGCCGGCTCGCCGACTGGGCAGATGACTCGACGCTCTGGTCCAGAACGCTTCTGCAGGAACCGCGCAGCGCCCGGGCGCACACGTGGATGGGGCTGGGTTGTAAAAGGGCGGGCGACTTCGACAAGGCCCTGCAGCATTTCATGGAGGCCGACCGCCTGAATCCGCTGGAGGTCTCCGGCCTGATCAACATCGCGGTCCTTCACGGCCAGCAAGGCCGGTTTGCGGAGGCGGAGGCGCTTCTGCGCGAGGCGATCCGTCGCCGCCCGGACAAGCCCGACGCGCACTGGAACCTGGCGGTCGCGCTCGACGCGCTGGGCCGCAAGGACGAGGCCATGGCTGAAGTGCAGCAGACGTTGAGGCTTGATCCGCGTTACCCGGCGGCAGTGACGCTCATGACACAGCCAGCCCCAGAAAGCGAAAGCAACCCATGATCACCATCGTGTCCGGCATTCCGCGCTCGGGAACCTCCATGATGATGCAGATGCTGAAAGCCGGCGGCCTCGATCCGCTCGCCGATCATCTGCGAAAGGCCGATGACGACAACCCGCAGGGCTACTTCGAATTTGAAAAGGTCAAGCGGCTCCGGCAGGACAAATCATGGATCAGCCAGGCGGAGGGCAAAGTCGTCAAGGTGATCACCCAACTGCTGCCCGACCTGCCGGCGGACCGCACGTACAAAGTGATCCTGATGAACCGCGACCTCGACGAGGTTCTGGCTTCGCAGAGCGAGATGCTCAAGCGGCGCGGCGAATCGGGAGCCATCGCCCAGGCGGACGAGCTGAAAGGCGCGTTCCGGAAACACATCGAGCAGATGCGCACATGGCTGAAGCAGTGCCGGCACTTCGAAGTCCTGGAAATCCATTACGCCGACACCGTGAAGGATCCGCGGCCGCAGGCGGAGGCCATCGCCCGATTCCTCGGCGTGCCGCTGAACATCGACGCCATGGCCCGGAGCGTCAACCGGAAGCTCTACCGGCAGGTAAAAAAGGACGCTTAAGGCTTCGCCTTGTGCTGGTCGATCAAGCCCTGCAAATGCTTGATGTATTCTTCCGCGCCGCCGGGCTCGTAGCCGGTCTTCGCCGCCACATCGCCCTGCGGGCCGAAGAGGAGAATCGTGGGAAATCCCTGAACGGAGTACTTCTCCGCGAGCGCCTGGTTGGCTTCCTTCCGCTTTTTCGACTGCGGCGTCTGCCGCGGGAAATCGATCAGGACACAGACGAGATTCTGTTCGGCGTAATCCTTGAATGCCTTTTTGCTGAACACTTCCTTATCCAGCCTCTTGCACCAGCCGCACCAGTCGGAGCCGGAGAAATCCACGAGCACGTACTTGCCAGACTCTTTTGCCTTCGCCAACGCCTCATCAAAATCCTCGGTCCAGAGTCCCGCAAACGAAAACAGCGCACCGCCCAACAACATAACCGCGATCAACAGGCTCTTCTTCATGAGATTTCTCCTACGGGACACCCTACCAAAAAACGGCGGGAATTCCATGCGGAATCCCCGCCGCCTCTGACTTCTGATTTCTGACCGCTGACCTCTAGTATTTCCGTCCGCCGACGCCCTTCGTGCCGGCGGTGATGGCTTTGGCCTTCTCGTGCGGACGCAGGGCGCGGACGGCCGCGCCGGCGCGCCACATCTCGGAGTCGCGGATGGCGCCCAGCTCCTTCGCCACGCGCTCCTGGTAGCCCTTCGCGCCGCAGACCTTGATCACGCGCTCAGCTTCCTTGCCGGTCGAGACGCGCTTGTACAGCTCGTTGAACACGGGCAGGACGGCCTTCTTGAACTTCGGGCTCCAGTCCAACGCGCCGCGCTGGGCCGTCGCCGAGCAGTTCGAGAACATCCAGTCCATGCCGTTCTCGTCCACCAGCCGGATCAGGCTCTGGGTCAGTTCCTCGACCGTCTCGTTGAACGCTTCGCTCGGGGTGTGCCCGTGCTTGCGGAGCGTCTCGTACTGGGCCTCCATCGTGCCCGCGAGGCAGCCCATCAGCACGCCACGCTCGCCGGTCAGGTCGCTGTTCGTCTCGTGCGGGAACGTCGTCGGGAACAGGTAGCCCGAGCCGATCCCGATGCCGAGGGCGAGACAGCGGTTCTTCGCGTTTCCGGTTGCGTCCTGCGCCACCGCGAAACTGGAGTTGATGCCGACGCCCGACAGGAAGTTACGGCGAACGGACGTGCCCGAGCCCTTCGGCGCGACCATGATCACATCGACCCACTTCGGAGGAACGACGCCGCTCTTATCCTTATAGGTGATGGAGAAGCCGTGGCTGAAGTAGAGCGCGTCGCCCTTCTTCAGGTTCTTCTTCACGATGGGCCAGACCGCACGCTGGGCCGCGTCGGACACGAGCATCTGGATGACCGTGCCCTTCTTGACCGCGGTCGGGATATCGAACAGCGTTTTGCCGGGCACCCAGCCGTCGGCCTTCGCGCGATCCCAGTCGCGCTTGAACTCCGGCGCCTGGCCGATGATGACCTTGAAGCCGTTGTCCTTCAGGTTGAGCGCCTGCGCGGGGCCCTGGACGCCGTAGCCGAGAATCGCGATCGTCTCACCCTTCAGCACCTTGTGCGCCTTGGAGAGCGGGAACTCTTTGCGGGTGATGACTTTTTCCTTCACGCCGCCGAAATCAATGATGGCCATAACACTTCTCCTTATTCTTTAGACAAACGGGATACAGGTAGCTTCGAAGCGGCCGAAAATCAAGAGCTATTGACGAATCTAAATTCTGACTATATATTATGACTAGTTGTTCATATTATATAGTCATGAAAATGTCCGTCAGCGAGTTCAAGGCCAAATGCACGTGGGTTCTGCGGGAAGTGTCCACCGAGTACAAGTCCGTGGAGGTCACCAACCACGGGAAGGTCATCGCCGTGGTTGAATCGCCGAAGCCGGAGAAGAAACACGCGCCGAAGAAGCTGCTGGGTTCGCTCGCGGGAACCGCGAGCCACGTTGGCGACATCGTGTCGCCGGCCGTGAACACCAAGGACTGGGACGCCGCCCGATGAAGTACGTGCTCGACACCCACGCGTGGTTCTGGAGCCTCACGGATCCCGATCAGCTTCCGGCAAAGGTCCGGGCCGCTCTCGAGAATCCACGCAACGCGCCCTTCGGGCTGGCCGCGATCAGCCTTTGGGAGCTGTCGAAACTGGTGGAGAAAGCCCGGATCACGCTGACCATCCCTCTCGCCGAGTGGATCCGCCGGGCAACCGATCCCGACCTGATCACAATCCTCCCCCTGACAGAGCAAGTGGCCGTCGACTCCACAACACTTCCCGGCAATTTCCGCTCAGACCCGGCGGACGAACTGATCATCGCGACGACACGCCTCCATGACGCGACGCTGATTACTGCGGATCGGAAGATCCTCGCCTATGGCTCTGTGAAGACGCTGTGGCAGTGAATGTCCAAGGATTGGAAAAATCCTCGCCATTTTTCCCAAGGCTTGGAAAAATCCCCCCGTGCCGCGACAATTCAACAACCTGACCGCTTCGGAGCTGTACTGCCCGCGCTGCAAGGCGTCGCGGCCGGTGCGGGAGCGGCTCCTACTCGTCCTGCCGCACGCGGAAATCTTCGACTACCGCTGCACGGCTTGCGGAGAATCGCTGGGCTCGCGCGAGGTGAAAGCCAACCCGCTGGCGGCCGTGCAACGCAAGCCGCGCACGCACACGGCATCCCCCGGCCGCAAGCCGCAGGGCTATCTGCCCGGAAAATGATTGGTGCGGCAGCGTCGCAGGTATATGATTCGACATGGCTCAAACGAGGGGGTGTTCATGAAGACCACGAAGTTGTTCCTCTGCCTTCTTCTCGCGATCGTTCCTTGGGCGGCTGATGCCGCGTTCACGGTTTCCGTGTCGCCGGGCACGATCGCCTGGGATTCGAACACCTGGGTGAACGTGCGCATCACCAACAACGCGGCGCAGGGCTACGCCGCCAACCTGACGATCTACATCGATCCGGACACCAACGGCGTGGTCGGTCCGATGGACGTTCCGTTGTTCAGCGTCACGCTGAGGGACGGCCGGACCAACCGGTTCGGCGCCGTGACGATTCCGGACGACGACGACGGGATCACCAACAGAGCGATCCTCACGCGCATCCCCTGCTTCGGCATCGACAACCCCCTGCACACGGTCGGGCGCTACATCGTGCAAGTGGCGTTCACGAACGGGACGTCGCCCGCGGTCACCACGTTCACCGTCACCCAGCCGACAACGACCGTGTACATCACCGGCCGCGTGCTCCGCTACGGCGACGACGCCCCGATCGGCGCGGCGTTCCTCGATATCTATCCGTTCACGCGGGCCGCGGGATTCACGCCCGGCACGTGGACCGACACGAACGGCGCGTTCCGGCTGTATCTTCCGCCGAGCATGACCGGCAACGTCCAGGGCATTGTGGCAGGCGGCTTCGGGTACTTCAGCGTGCCGTACCGGGATGACATCGGCGAATGGATTTCCGGCTACCGTTTCCAGGGCGACCTGCATGCCGGCGACAACGCGCTGACCAATTCGCTGCGGCTCGTCGTCGCCGACGGATCGCACGTGCTCAGCCTGTCGGGCCAGGTGGTCGACGGCGAGACGAACCCCATTCCCTTCGCGCTCGTGATGTTCGAAGAAGACAGCGAGGATGACAGCGACGCCGGGTCACTGGCCGTGGCGGACATCAACGGCAACTTTTCCCTGCCGGTACCTGACGGCATGACCGGGTGGGTCGGCGCGGAAGGCGGGTTCCTGAACCTGCGGGGGTTCGTCGCCAGCGGCAACGGGCCGTATACCGTGACACAGGATATTTCCGGCATCGTGGTCGAATGCCCGACGGCCACGATTCTCGCGCGCAACCTCGTGATCGACTCGGGCACCGGCGCCGGTGTCGCAGGCGTTGGAGCGGGCTTCGAGGCGGACATGTATTGGAGCTCCGCGTACAGCGTGACCGGCGGCTTGTACGAAATCGGGCTTGTTTCAGAAACGTACAAGGCGGGCATTGAAGACGACATGCTTCCGTGTCTCGGCTACAGCGGCGCGTCCGGCTACGAAGGCCTCGCGATCACGAACGCGGGCATCTACACGAACGTGCCGTTTTATCTCATGCGCGGCTACCCTCTCTCGGGGACCGTCTTCGATCGGCAGACCAACACGCTGACGGACGGCAAGGTGCAGGTCAACCCGTTCGGGAGCTGGAACGGTAACGACGTGGACGTGAACCGGCACGGCGTCTACGTCATGCTGGCGGCAACGGGATCCTACCAGGTGACCGCGGAGGATTTTGCGGGTTACCTGAGCCAGAGATACACCAATCATTTCACGTGGGAATGGGATAACGGACCGGTTGCGGACCCGGTGATCGTGTCCACAAACGGCGCGACGAACATCAATTTCTTCCTGCCCGCGGCGGCGTATATCCGCGGCACTGTGCTCGGGACCAATTCGCCGATGGAGAACGTACAGGTCGAGGCGCGGGTCCGCGTGGACGAGGACAATATCGAGGGGCGCGGCAACACCCAGACCGGACCGGACGGCTCGTACGAGCTCGCCGTGCCCGCCGGCGCGGACTACATCGTCGGTGTGCAGGCGCCGAACGGCACGTTCTTCCTTCCCCAGTACTGGAGCAACAAAATGCAGGACTCCGAGGCGGACCTCGTGGCGACCGACACGAACGCACCGGCGGAGAACATCAACTTCAACCTGCAGCTCGGCGGGCGCATCGAGGGCGCCGTGTACGAGCCCGACGGTTCGACGCCCCTGATTCACACGTGGGGTTACGTGGAAGCGCGGACGACAAACGAGATGCCGTCCGGCGTGGGCGGAGACGACATCGATCAGGACGACGGCACGTATGGATTCACGGTCGCGCCCGGAATCTACCACCTGCGCGCCCAGACCGACGGGTGGCCGGACCAGTACTATGACGGCGTTCCGGAATCGCAACGGGACCTGGCGACCCCTGTCACCGTCGAGGTCAGCCAAGTCACCATCGGCATCGACTTCACGATGCTCGTTCCGAGCTACATCGAGGGCAATGTCACGGACGACTTCGGGCCGGTGAGCGGCATGCAAGTGCAGGTCAGCTACGTATCCGACACGAACAACTGGTGGACCTCGTGGGTCGGCCAAGGCAACTCGGATGCGTCGGGCTATTATTCCGTGGAGGTTCCGCCGGGCACGAACTACATCGTTTCGACACAACCCGACGACAGCAGTTGCTACCTGCAGCAGTACTGGAGCAACGCGACAATCGTCCAGGACGCGACGCTGGTCGAGGTGACGAACAACATGACGCTCTCCGGAATCGACTTCAGCCTGGAACTCGGCGCGCGAATCGAGGGACAGGTATGGAACGAGCTCGGCGATCCGATGGAATCCGTACAGATCGAGGCTCATCGGTTTGACACCAACGGGTCGACAATCTGGGGTGGCGGCAGCCAAACGGACGGCGACGGCACCTACGGCTTCGTCGTGCCGGTCGGCACGGGCTATTTCGTGCGCGCCGGCCGGCCGTGGTCCGTCAGCGAGGAGAACTGGTGGTATCCGGAGACCTTCTACAGCAACAAGTTTTCCGAACCCACTTGCGATCACATCCGGGCTGATGCGGGTGCCACCGTGAGCAACGTCGATTTTCATCTCGCGCTTGGATACCGGGTTGAAGGATTTGTCTACGATTCCGACGGCGTTTCTCCCGCCCCCAACGGTTTCGTGTTCAGCGAGGAGACATCCGGGCCCTTGCATCACTTTGGCGCCACGCAGTGCGAGGGCGACGGATCCTACCAGGTCTGCCTGCCCAACCATCTGCCGCTGCATCTTTGCGGAACGGCCCAGGACCGGGTGCCGGAGTATTACGACAACGTCTACAGCGGCGAGCAGGCAACGGCCATCCAGCCCGCCGCCATGACGACGACGCGCGTCGATTTCGCGCTGTACTCCTGGACGGAGGACGCCGACGGCGACGGTCTGTTTAACTACCAGGAGGACACGCGGCCGGACGGCGTCTTCAATCCCATCCAGGACTGGTCGTCCTACGTCACCAACCACACCGATGGCGACCAGATCAACGACCGGGACGAGAGAGACTGGGATATCAACCCGCAACTGCCGGACACGGACGGCGACACATTCACCGACTGGCAGGAGACCTACGTCACCGGAACGGACGCAACGGCGTCCCCCTCCGGCTCCAACAGCTATCTCCATTGCCTGCAGACCACGCGCGTCGGAACCGACGTCATCGTGAACTGGTCCGCGGTCGAGTATGCGGGCAATTACTACATCCAGCGTTCAACGAACCTGACAAGCGGCGCGTCGTGGATCGATTTGTTCGGTCCGATGTCCGGAACGGGCGCGGTGATGACCGTCACTGACATCAACGCACCGCCGAACTCGGCGTACCGGGTGAGGATCCCGTATATCGCGCCGTGATCCACTCGTAATCGTAATCATAATCGTAATCCTGGCCCGCCGAGGTAGTTCTCGATTACGATTACGAGAACGATTACGATTACGAGCGATATGAATCCCGGCCTTTACATCGTCGGCACGCCGATCGGCAATCTCGGCGACATGACGCTTCGCGCAATCGAGACGCTGAAGTCCGCGAACCTGATCGTCGCAGAGGACACGCGCCACACGCGCCATCTGCTCGATCGCTACGAGATCGGCACGCCCACGATCAGCTGTCACAAGTTCAACGAAGCGTCGCGCGTCGACCTCGTGCTTGGAAAGATCCGCGACGGACAGGCGGTCGCCATGGTCACCGACGCGGGCATGCCGGCGGTCTCGGACCCCGGCTCGCGGGTCGTCGCCGCGTGCCATGACGCGGGAGTTGCGGTGACCGTAATCCCGGGACCGTCGTCGGTCACCGCCGCCGTCGCGTTGAGTGGTTTCGGCGGCGCCGGGTTCTTCTTCGAAGGCTTTCTTTCCCACAAGTCCGCCGCGCGCGAGCGCCGGCTGGCGGAGCTGGCCGATTGCGAAGCCCCGGTGGTCCTTTTCGAGTCGCCGTACCGCCTGCTCAAGCTGCTGGGCGAAATCGAAAAGATTCTCGGCGCGCGGCCGGTGTTCGTCGCGAGAGAAATGACAAAGCATTTCGAGGAGCATCTGCGGGGCCCCGCGGCGGAGATCGCGGCGAAGTTCGGGGGGCGGACGGTGAAGGGCGAATTGGTCGTGGTGATCGCGCCGGGGCAGAGTCCAAGAGAGTCCAAAGTCCAAGGTCTAAAGTCCCAAGTGGTCCTCTGACGTTGGACCTTGGACTTTAGACTTTGGACTCTCTTGGACTTCCCCATTAACCGGGCCGCGATTGACAGGTATAATGCCCGGTGTTAGCGTGAACTCCATCTTGGAGCTCCGCCGACTGGTGAAACGAACAACGGCATTTTTGTTGGTGCTTATGACCGGTACCCTCGTGGGCGTGGCGGATTATTCGATCGCAGCGACGCAGAACCGCGCGCGGATTCTGCGCGTGGAGCACGTCGTGGACGCGGGCGCGGCGGGCGCGGAAAACTCCAGCCTCATGGCCTCCCGTCTTCCGAAGTTTTCCGACGCAACGACCTCCTCGCCCCGCGAGCTGTTCACCATTTACTGGGAGCCCGCCGCCGCCGTGCCCGCCGGCACGCTGGTGACGTTCGAGTATCTCCAGGAGGCCTCGGCGCATGTTCAATTTCTGTCCATGAAGTACGAATGGCCGGTGGACGGCGAGGAAAAAGCCCTCTTTGCGATTGATGTGGGCGGCGCCCGGCCGGCGGGTCGGGTCACCGCCTGGCGCGCGCGGGTGGTTTATCGCGGCCGCCTCCTTGCGGAAAACCGGTCGGAAACATGGAGATAATCAACGTGGCAGCTCCCGAACAACCGGTCGACAAACTTCTCGTGGGCATCGGCGGCGAGATCGCGTTCATCCGCGTCCTCGGCCGGGGCTCCTTCAAGATCAGCACGGCGCTGAAGGAATTCTCCACCGCGGCGATCGACACCGGCTGCACGAGCCTGGTCCTCGACATGGCCGAGTGCGTCGGCATGGACAGCACGTTCATGGGCGTGCTGGCAGGGCTTGCGTTCCGGCTCAAGCAGAAGTCGTCCGCCGGCCGCATCACCATGGTCAACCTCTCCGTCCGGACACGCGGCCTCCTCGCCACGCTCGGGCTGGACCAGGTGATCGATCCCCACATGGCCGGCGCGACGCCGGAGAATCTCCAGCCGTATTTTCAGAGCACGGCCAGCCGGATGACCGCGCTCGACACGCGCGAGAACAGCACGCGTGTCACCGCGGAGACGATGCTTGAAGCCCACGAGAACCTCGTGAAGCTCTCCCCGGAGAATCTTCCGAAGTTCAAGGACGTGCTCGCCTTCCTTCGGGAGGATCTCAAGGCGAACCAGCACGACGGCCAAAAACAGTAATGAGTTTCCTGTTTCAAATGGGCGTTCTGTTCTTCCTCCTCACGGTCGCCGGCATCGGCGGCACCGCCGCCCTCGTGGTCCTGTTCTTCCGCAACCGCCGGCTGAGGGAGCAGCGCGACGTGCTGCTCCAGGAAAAGGAAGTCATCTACGGCTTCGTGCACGACGTGGCCGAGGTGTTCGCCGACGCCGCCACCGTGGAACTCGACCTGATGTTGAAGCGCGTGCTGTTCTACGCGCTGCGTACCACGAAAGCCGGCGCCGGGGTGATCTACCTGTTCGAGCCCGGGGGCGAGATGCTTCGCGCGCGGGCCATCAACGGCATCTTCCCGCCCCTGCTCGGCGGCGTGGATACCGGCCTCGAACGCGCGATGAGCAAGTCCCAGCACGTTCAGCAGCTCGTCGCCACCCGGCTGATCAGCAAGGGCGAGGGACTCGTGGGCACCGTGGCCGATTTCGGATCGCCGATCCTGATCGAGGACGCCGAAACCGACCCGCGCGTCCCGCGCTACGAGCTCGATTTCCTCCGCGTGCATTCCCTGCTGCTGGTCCCCATGCGGTTCCATCAGAAGATCATGGGCGTGCTGGCCGTGGTCAACCGCGTGGACGGCAACCCGTTCATCCAGACCGACATGAATCTTCTCCAGTCGCTCGCGGACCAGGCCTCGGTTTCCGTCCACTACGCCGGCCTGCGCGAGTCGCTGGACGAGAAACAGCGCATGGACCACGACCTCAGCGTCGCGCGCCGGATACAGACCGCCCTCCTCCCGAAGGAGCTGCCGCGCGTCGAGGGCGTCGAGCTCGCCGCGTTCAATTACCCGGCGCTCGAGATCGGCGGCGACTACTACGATTTCGTGCAGGTGGACGACACGCACCTCGGGATCGCGATCGCGGATGTCTCGGGCAAGGGCATCGGGGGCGCCATCATGATGTCCGTCTGCCGGAGCGTCCTGCGCGCGCATGCCCCGCGGCACCCCAGCCCGGCGGACGTCCTGCGGCTCATCAACCAGGTGCTGTCCCAGGATGTCCAGGAGGACATGTTCGTCAGCATGCTGTACATGGTCCTCAACACCGCCACCCGCGAACTCACGGTGGCGCGCGCCGGCCACGAACGCCCGATCCTCTGCTCGGGCGACAAGTCCGGCTTCACGATCATCGACTCTCCGGGCATCGCCATCGGCCTGTCCGACTCGCAGACCTTCGACAAGACCCTGAAGGAGGTCACCCTTTACCTCAAACCGGGCGACGTGATCGTGGCCTACACGGACGGCATCACCGAGGGCATGAACGAGCGCGACGAGGAATGGGGAGTGGACAGCTTCCTGGATTCAATCCGCACGGCGGCCGACGAGGGCGCGCACAGCGTGCTGAACAACGTCCGGCAGCGGCTCGAACGGTTCGTCGGTGACCGGCCCCAATACGACGACATGACGCTGCTCGCGATCCGCGCCATGCGGTAGACGCGGTTTGCAGATCGCGTCCGCTTTTCCAAACCTTGGAACTTTTCCCGGCCGTTTTTCCAATCCTTGGAAGATTCCCCCCTCCGGAACCGGCCTTTCTCCGCGATTGACGAACCACGCTGGCTGAGTATTGTCTGTGAGTTCGTTGCACGATAAGGAACGGGTAGTACTCTATGAAGGAACAGCATTCAAAGCACGCCGCCGACCACAAGGCGCACGAGAAGAAACCGGAGGACGCGAAGGCGGAGCCGAAGCCCGCCGCGCCGGCCGCGGCGCCGTCCGAAATCGACCAGCTCAAGGACCGCATCCTGCGGCTTCAGGCGGATTACGACAATTTCCGGAAGCGCACGGCCCGCGACCAGGACGAGATGGCCTCGCGCGCCAACGCCGATCTCATCCTCAAACTCCTTCCGATCATGGACCATTTCGAGCGGGGATTGCGCGAGGCCCGCGCCCACAAGGCGGACCAGTTGGTGGTCGACGGGTTTCAACTGATCTACGACCAGTTCATGTCCTCCCTGCAGAAAGCCGGGCTTGTGCCCCTCAATGCCGAAGGGCAGATGTTCGATCCGAATCTGCACGAGGCGATCACCCACATCCCGTCCGAGGAGCATCCGGCGGATACGGTCGTCACCGAAACGCGTCGCGGCTATCTCCTCGGCGGCAAGCTCCTGCGCGCGTCGCAGGTGATCGTCAGCAGCGGGCCCGCCGTTCCGCCGTCGGCCGCCGCGGAAACCCTGCCGGGCGAACCCGGCGAGAAAGCCCCCTGATGGCCCCCGCCAAGAGAGACTACTACGAGGTGCTCGGCATCCCGCGCGAGGCGTCGGCGGACGACCTGAAAAAGGCGTACCGCAAACTCGCGCTCCAGTACCACCCGGACAAAAACCCCGGCAACGTGGAGGCAGAGGAGAAGTTCAAGGAGATCTCCGAGGCGTACGAGGTCCTGAGCGACCCCCAGAAGAAGGCGATGTATGACCAATACGGTCACCAGGCCTTCCGCCCCGGCGCGGGCGCGGGCGCCGGGTTCGGCGGCTTCGGAATCGATCTCGAAGAAGCGCTCCGCACGTTCATGGGCGCGTTCGGCGGCGGCGGAAGCATCTTCGACAATTTCTTCGGCGGCGGCGAACCGTCGCGGGATTCCTCGATGCGCGGCGCGGATCTTCGATTCGACCTCGAAATCGAATTCGAGGAGGCGATTTTCGGTTCCCAGCGGGACGTGACCCTGCCGATCATGGACGAGTGCGAGGCCTGCAAGGGAACGGGAGCCGAGCCGGGCAGCAAGAAGGAGAAATGCCGCCGCTGCGGCGGCCGCGGCATGATGATCAGCTCGAACGGATTTTTCCAGGTCCGCCAGACCTGCCCGTCCTGCGGCGGCACCGGCGAGACCATCGCCAACCCCTGCCGCACGTGCCGCGGCGAGGGCCGCGTACGCAGCAAACGGACGCTGAACCTGAAAATTCCGGCCGGCGTCGAGACCGGTTCGCGCCTCCGGCTGGCCGGCAAAGGGGAAGGCGGCTCGCGCGGCGGGCCGGCGGGCGACCTGTACGTGGTGCTTCACGTCAAACCGCACCCGCTGTTTCAGCGCAAGGACGAGGACATCTTCATCGAGATGCCCGTGCCGTTCCACGTCGCCGCGCTCGGCGGCGAGATCAATGTTCCGACCATCCACGGCTACACGGCCCTGAAGATCCCGCCCGGCACCGAGAGCGGCACCGTCTTCCGGCTCCGCGGCAAGGGCCTGGCCGGCGTACACGGCTTCCGCAACGGCGACCAGCACGTCCGCGTCAGCGTCGAAGTCCCGCCGAGACTGAACGGCGACCAGCGCGACGCGCTCCGCCGGTTCGCGGAAGTCTGCACCGACGCCCATCATCCGCAGCAGAGGAAGGTTCTCGACGCGGCGGAAGAGTTCTACACGCACAAGAAGGCGATGGAAGAGGGACGGGAGAAATGACGAATGTCTAATGACGAATGACGAAAGAATGACTCAATGTCGAATGTCGAAAAAGGCACCAATGGACCCGCGGGAGCTTCGTCATTCGGTCATTCCGACATTCATTCGTCATTGGGGTTTGGTCATTCGTCATTGAAATCCCACGCCCGCTGTTTCATCCCTCCCTCTGACTGGTCCCGGAACGACGTCACGCTCGACGAGCACGAATCCCACCACCTGCTTCACGTGCTTCGCGTGAAGCCCGGGGACAAGGTCGAGGTGTTCAACGGCGAGGGCGGCACGGGCATTGCGGCCGTCGAATCGGCGGTCCGCGGCGCCGTCATGGTCCGCTTTCTTGAACGCGTGGAACGGAAACGACCGGCCGTTCGATTCGCTCTCATCCAGGCCGTACCCCGCGAGCAGAAGATGGACCTGATCATCCAAAAGGCGACCGAACTCGGCGCGGCGGTGATTCTTCCGGTGACCACGGAACATGCGGTGGTTCACGTGAAGGCCGACCGCCGCGAGGGCAAGCGCGAGCGCTGGGAGAAGATTGCGCTGAACGCCGCGAAGCAGTGCGGCACAGCGTGGCTCCCCCGGATCGCTCCCGCCCAGACCCTGTCGGCATTCCTCGCCGGCGAACGGCGGATCGACGCCCTGCTCGTTTGCGCGCTTGACGAGAAAACCGTTCCGATCCGTGACGCCATTCAATCCATCAAGGCCCGGTCCATTTCGAGCGTGGGCGTGCTGGTCGGCCCGGAAGGCGACTTCAGCGCCGCGGAAATGGAGGCCATTCGGGCCGCCGGCGCGATTTCCGTCAGCCTCGGCGACAGCGTCCTGCGCACCGAAACTGCGGCGATTTACGCGCTGGGCGTGTTGCGGTACGAGTTCCTGTAAACCCCTTGAAATTGCGAGTTTTTTTGGCTTTTTCAGGCCCGGACCGTGCGGTATGTTGCTCATTTTCGGCTAGGGGGAGTGCTTGGTTTGACCGTGAGTACATACCCAAAATCCAGAACCGGCCGAACGGTTGTTTCGTCGGTCCTCGCCGTGCTCATCGGTTCGGTTGTTCTTTTCTGCCGGGCCCAGATTGTTCAATCCAGCTTCGAAGAACCGCTCAGCCCCACGTGGCAGGGCCCGGAGGGCGGCGGGGCCTGCGGCGGGTTCGGCGAAGGGGCCGTCATCGGCATCGGCAAAGAGAACTTCGTGCATTCCGGCAAGCACGCCGTGAAGCTGGCGGTCGGCGATGACGGCAATCCGAACGCGATGGCGTGGGCCGGCGTCATGCAGATCCTGCCATGCGTGGCCGGGAAGAAGGTGCGTGTCGGCGCGTGGCTGTACTACAGTTCCGTCTCAATGCCCCTGCTCAACACCTCCCAGGCGCAGCTGAAAATCGAGTATTTCGAGGACAAAGACGCCAAACAACTGCTGCCCGGCCATGTTTTTCTGAGCACGCCATTCAATTCCGCGACGTACAAGGCGGACACGTGGCACCTGATTGAAGCGTTTGACCGCGCCCCTCAAAACGCGCGCAGCCTGAAGTTTTCAATCGTCATCACCTCCCAGAACGCGACCGCACGACGCCAGGCAGTCTGGCTGGACGACATGTTCGTGGATGTCCAGACGGCACGGCAGAGGCTTCCTTCGAATTCCTGAGTGTTTTTCTTTGAAAGCGCTTAGCAAATCAATTGCCTCCGGCACGTCAACCCGGTATAAGTTCAGCTTCGAGTTGCGTTCGAACCGATCAGGTCAACGAATGAAAATCCGCCTCTTTTTGGTTTTTGTCTGCCTGTCTGCAGCCGGTATTGGGATCGCTTTCGTCGGCGGCTGCGCGCCGACCAAGAGCGACAAGACGGCTGACGGCCGGACCATTGTCACCTACTGGGAGAAATGGACCGGCTTCGAAGGCGACGCCATGCAGGCGATCGTCGACGATTTCAACAAATCGCAGGACCGGATTTTCGTCGAGCGCCTCCCCGTCAGTTCCATCGACCGCAAAATCATGCTGGCCACGGCGGGCGGCGATCCGCCGGACATCGCCGGACTGTGGTCCTGGGCCATCGCGAATTACGCCGAGAAAGGCGCCATCACCCCGCTCAACAAGATGCTGGCGGAAGCGGGTATTTCAAAGACCAACTACATTCCCGTATTCTGGGATTTGTGTTCATACCGCGGGTTCACGTGGGCCCTGCCTTCCACGCCCGCGACGATGGCGCTTCACTGGAACAAGAAGATGTTCCGCGAAGCGGGGCTTGATCCCGACGTGCCTCCGAAGAGCCTGGACGAATTGGACGCCATGGCGGAGAAACTCACGGTCGTCCAGATTGACCGCAAGGGAAAGAAGGCCCGCGTCCGCTACACCGACCTGACCCCCGAGGAAAAGGAAGCGCGGGATTTCAGCATCGTTCAACTGGGGATCTCGCCCGCGGAACCGGGCTGGTACAACCAGATGTGGGGCTACTGGTTCGGGGGCCGGCTGTGGGACAGTGACCGCAAGATCACGGCCAACAGCCCGGAGAACGCGGCCGCGCTCGATTGGTTTGTCAGCTACCCGAGAAAATACGGCCTGCGCAACATGCAGACCTTCGGCGCGACGTTCGGAAATTTCTCGTCGCCGCAGAACCCCTTCCTCGCCGGCCGCATCGCGATGGTGATCCAGGGCGTCTGGATGTACAACTTCATCAGCAAGTACTCGCCGGGCATGGAATGGGGCGCCGCGCCGTTCCCGTCGAAGGACCCCGCGAAAACGCCGAATGTGACAATCGCCGAGTGCGACGTGATGGCCATTCCGAAAGGCGCACGGCATCCGAAGGAAGCGTTCGAGTTCATCCGGTACGTGAACAGCCAGGCGCCGATGGAAAAACTCTGCATCGGCCAGCGGAAATTCTCACCGCTCGCGATCTGCAGCCCGGATTTCGTCCAGAAGCATCCGAACCCCTTCATCGAGGTTTTCAGCGACCTGGCCCGGAGCGAGAACGCGCTCTATGTGCCGCAAATCTCCATATGGAACGAGTACGTGGAAGAGATGAACGTCGCCTATGACCGCGCGAACATCGGCGCGAAAACGCCGCGGGACGCGCTCACGATCGCCGAAGAGCGCGTCCAATGGAAATTCGACCGCATCATGCGCCGGTGGGACAAGGTCAAGGAAGAGCGCATCAAGGAGTGGAGCCAATGACACGCGGTGAATTCCGAACGCTGATGACCGGGCTGGCCTTCACCAGTCCGTGGATCCTGGGCTTCCTCATCTTCACGCTCTACCCCGTCGCGGCCTCCATCTACTACTCCTTCTGCGATTACGACGTCCTGTCCCGCCCCGTCTGGATCGGCACGCTGAATTACCACGACATGCTCACGGACGCCGTGTTCTGGAAGTCCCTCAAGAACACGTTCTACTACGCCTTGGTATCCCTTCCTCTCGGACTGATCCTGTCCCTGCTCGTCGCCGTCCTGCTCAACAATTCGGTCGTGGGACGGCCGGCGTTCCGGACGTTCTTCTTTCTCCCCTCTCTCGTTCCGGCGGTCGCGCTGGCCATGTTGTGGCTGTGGATTTTCAACGGCGAGTTCGGCATCCTGAACTATGCCATGAACTGGGCCTGGACGAAGATCGGCGTGTTTGCCGCCTGGGTGTCGGCGTTCTTCTCGGACGCGCCTCTTCACTGGCCCAAGCCGCACTTCCCCAACTGGCTGGCCGAGGAGCAATGGGTCATGCCGGCGATCATCATGACCTCCCTGTGGGGCATCGGCGGAACGGTCGTGATCTACCTCGCCGCCCTCCAGGATGTGCCCCGCGAGCTGTACGAGTCCGCCGATATCGACGGCGCGTCCACGTGGACAAAGCTGCGCCACATCACGGTCCCCATGATCTCGCCGGTGATTTACTTCAACCTGATCATGGGCATCATCGGCGCGCTCCAGGTCTTCTCGGGCCCGTTCATCATGTTCGGCGGAAGCGGGCCGAACCGCTCCGCGCTCTTCTACGCGATCTACATCTATCAGAACGCTTTCGAATACAACCAGATGGGGTACGCGTGCGCCATGGCCTGGGTCCTTTTCCTGATCATCCTCGCGCTGACCTGGCTCGCCACACGGGCAACGCGTAAACACGTTTACTACGCAGGGGAGTAGTGCCATGAAACAGTTCTTCAGCCGTCTTGCGATCTATATCCTCCTGATCACCGGTTCGGCCATTTTCCTCGTCCCCCTGTTCTGGATGATGTCCACGGCGCTCAAGCCGATTGACCAGACCATGGCCATGCCGCCCACCTGGATTCCATTCCGCCTGTACGCCCAGCTCGACGGCGAGCGCGTGTCCGTGAAAACCGGCGAAACCCTGTCCGCGCCGGCTGTCGTGGTCGTGATCAAGGAAACCGGCCAGAAGCGGATTGTCGCACCGGACCAGGTTGTCAAAGGCCGGCTGGTCACGCGCGACAAATCCGGCGAGCAGATCAAACTGCCCGTGACGGTCGTCAAGGAAATCCCCGCGTCGAAACAGGAACCGTGGATCCGGGTCACGCCGGAAGAAGTCATGGCGGCCATCCAGGCCGGCAAAGGGGATACATCGCTCGTGTCCAACTGGGACGTGGTCCCGCAGAACTCGCTCGTCAGGGAGCGGGCCCTCCGGTGGGACAATTTCGGCAAGGCCATCAAGGCTCTCGGGGTCTACGAATTCACCCCGCGCGAGCTCGCCAACAACTGGCTGGGCATTGTGCCCGGCGCCTGGCGCGACAACCTGGCCTCCAGCCTCTACGAGAAGATGAGCCCGAAACTGAAGAGGATCTTCTCCCTCAACTTCACCGCCTACCTGAAAAACACGCTCATTCTCTGCGTCCTGACCGTGCTCGGCACGGTGCTTTCCAGCGCGCTCGCCGCCTACGGCTTCGCCCGCATCCCCTGGCGCGGCCGCAACAAGGCCTTCGTGATCGCCCTGGCAACGATGATGATCCCCTTCCCCGTGATCATGGTCCCCGTCTACTGCCTGTTCCGATGGGCCGGCTGGATCGGGACCCTGCGCCCCCTGTGGGTCGGCTCCTTCTGCGCCGGCGCGTTCAACGTGTTCCTTCTGCGCCAGTTCTTCATGACCATTCCCAAGGACCTGTCCGACGCCGCGCGCATCGACGGCTGCAGCGAGTGGCGCATCTTCTGGCAGATCATCCTCCCGCTCAGCAAGCCCGCGCTGATGGTCGTCGGCCTGTTCCAGTTCATGGGAACCTGGAACGACTTCCTTGGCCCCCTGATTTACCTGACGAACCAGAAGGACTTCACGCTCGCGCTCGGCCTCCAGTTCTACCAGAGCCAGCAGGGCGGCACGGAATGGCACTACCTGATGGCCGCCAGCACCCTCGTCGTCCTGCCGATCATCGTCCTGTTCTTCTTCACGCAGAAGACGTTCATCGAAGGCATTTCGATGACGGGCATCAAGGGGTGATGGGAACGCCGGACGTCGAACGCTGAACGCCGAACTTCGAAGTTCGGCGTTGGACGTTGGGCGTTCGGCGTTTAGTCATTCAGACCTTGGAGAAAAATGAAACCTCTGAACCGGGAACAGCTTTCGTGGGTTGACGAAACCCTTTCCTCCCTCTCGCTCGAGCAGCGCGTCGCCCAGCTTCTCCAGCCGAAGATCGACCGCCCTTCCGACGTGGACTTTCTCCTGAAAACAATGGAGAAGATCCCGTTCGGCGGGCTGTTTGTCTGGGGCGCGCCGCGCGAGGCGCACCTCGAGCGTATCGGCCGTCTGCAGGCCGCCAGCCGCATCCCGATCGTCGTCGCGGCCGACCTTGAAAACGGCCCCGGCTACATTGTCCACGACACCGCCCGCTTCCCGGACACGCTCGCCGTGGGCGCCGCCGACAGCGAGGAACTGGCCTATACCATGGGCAAAGCCGCCGCGCTCGACGGCCGCGCGTCGGGTATTCATTGGACGTTTGCGCCCGTCGTGGATGTCAACGTCAACCCCGACAATCCCATCGCGAACACCCGCTGCCTCGGCGACAACCCGGAGCGGATTGGAAAGCTCGCCGCCGCCATCATTCGCGGCATGCAGGACCACGGTCTCGCTGCCTGCGCAAAGCACTTCCCCGGCGACGGCCTCGACGATCTCGACCAGCACATCTCGACCTCGGTCAACCCGCTCTCTCTGGAAGAGTGGAAAACCGTTTCGGGCCGCGCATTCAACTCCGCATTCGCCGCCGGGGCGTGGAGCACAATGGTCGGTCACATCGCCTTCCCGGCCTGGGACCCGGAAAAAGACGGGCGAGGCGCCCTCCGGCCAGCGACCGTCAGCCGCCGCATTGTGACGGACCTTCTTCGCAAGGAGATGAAGTTCGGCGGGCTGGCCGTGACGGACGACATGAACATGGGCGGCGTCGCCGGCTACATAAACCTGCGCGACCGGACGGTCGGCTGCATCAAGGCGGGCTGCGACATGTACCTCTTCCCGCCTATGCCGTACGCGTACGACACGCTCGTCGCCGCGGTCCGCTCCGGCGAGCTTTCCGAGGAGCGCGTGACGGACGCGGCGCGCCGCGTCCTCGAATTCAAGGCCCGGCTGAACCTGCACACGGGCCAGGTTGTCGGCCGAACGCCGTCCGCCGCCGAGGCGGCGGAGTTTGAAGACGCGGCCCAGCACATCGCGGAGCGCGCGCTCGTGTGCGCGCGCGACACGAACAAGCTTCTCCCCCTGCGCCTCCCGCCGGGCGCCCGGGTGCTGACGGTCACCCTGACGAACGACGGACTCGAATTGGCCGAAATCGACAAGGAACTGGCGGCGCGCGGATACCAGGTCACGCATATCGTGGCGGACAACTACGGGTGCGTGGATCGGTTCATCCGCGAGGTGGACGCCATCTTCATCAACTTCATGTTCAAGGCGAACTGGGCCGTCGGATCGGTGCGCTCCATCGGCCCGCACAACCGGATGTACATGAACGGATTCTACATGGAACACCCGCGGGTCGTCTTCACGTCGTTCGGCTCCCCCTACCACCTGCGGCAGTTCGGTTCGCTTCCGAACCTCCTCAACACGCATTCGTCCTCCCCCGGCAGCCAGCGCGCCGCCGTGGCCGCGTGGTTTGGGGAAATCCCGATCGCGGGCAAGAGCCCGGTGGGGAACCTTGAGCGAACTTTTTAGTCCAAAGTCCAAAGACCGTTCGACTTTGGACCTTGGACGTTGGACTCCTGCAACATGCTGATTGCCACCTTCAACGCCAACTCGATCCGCTCGCGCATGGACGTGATCCTGCGCTGGCTCGCCGATCACAAGCCGGATGCGCTCTGCATCCAGGAAACGAAGGTCCAGGACGCCGAGTTCCCGCGCCGGCCGATCGAGGACGCGGGGTATCACGTCGTCTTCAAAGGTCAGAAGGCCTACAACGGAGTGGCGCTGCTTTCGCGCACGCCGCCAGCCGAAGTCTCCGCCGGGCTTGATGACGAACCGCGCGACGAGCCGCGCCTGCTGCACGCGAAAATCGGGCCGGTCCATATCGTCAACACGTACGTCCCGCAGGGACGCGACATCCACCACGAGATGTACGCGTACAAGCTGGCGTGGTTCGGGCGTCTACGCCGGTTCTTCGACCAACGCTTCAAGAAGACTGACCTGCTGGTCTGGGCCGGCGACCTGAACGTCGCGGCCGAACCGATCGACGTTCACAGCCCGGAACTGTACGGCAACCACGTCTGCTATCACGAAGGGGCGCGCGACGCGTTTGCGAAATGCCGCGCGTGGGGATTCGTCGATGTCTTCCGGAAGCATCACCCCGAGCCGGGCCACTACACGTTCTTCGACTACCGCACGCCCGACGCCGTGAACAAAGGAGTCGGGTGGCGCATCGACTATCTCCTCGCAAGCCCGGCCCTGGCGGAAAAATGCACGGGGGCGGCCATTGATCTCAAGCCGCGGCTGGAAAGCAAACCCTCGGACCACACCGTGCTGATGGCGGAGTTCGATCTTTAGGGCGCCAAATCGAGGTGAACGGACGTCTCGATGTTGCCGTCCTTGGTGATCGTGATCTGGACCTTGTAACCGCCGTCGCGGTGGATATATCCGCCATCTTTGGCGGTGACGTACTTCAGCGGCGTGACCGCTTCCATGGAGACGCTCGACTCGCCCTTCGGAACCACCGTGACGGTTTTGGAGCTGTTCGGCTCGATCTTCTCGATGATCTGGCTGAACCCGTTGCCGCGAAGGATGATGTCGGTGACCGCCGACGTGGAGTTATTGACCACGGTGATCTGCGGGGGATTGCGCGCTCCGCACGCCGCAACAACAACGGCCGCGAGAACGCCCGCCAGAATACGAATCATAGCCATCCGCATAGATACCTCCCTGTTCCGTCGGAGGACACATCCCATCATTCTTCAGATTCCGCCCATTTTTTCAAGTCGAAGAAGAATCAGGTTCACCACGGGCTGGGGCAGGTAAAGCGATACCCGTGCCTTGGAATCGCCGAGCCCAAAATAGCCGTATTCGTCGTTCGCCACCAGTTCGCTGTCAATGCGGACAACCTGATTGACGACTTCAACCCGATGCCCGATGCGCCATTTCGCGCTCCCCTTGGTCTGCGACTGAATGAAATTGTATGCGTGCCACTGTTCGGAGAATACGGTGGGCTCGAGCCAAAGCGATTCGTCGGGATGTTCGTTCACCAGCTGCGCGGCGGCAATGCGGTCGGCGCTGTCCGTCACCAGCAGAAGCTTCTCAAACCCGTTCCCGAAATCGCCCTCCGTGGAGTAGTAGAAAAAACTGTCCCTGGGAAATCCCGGACAATTCAGATTCTTGCGGGGCGAAATCGGCTTGCCGAGGATTCCCGCCGCCTCCCGCAGAGGCATCAGGTAGTAAATCTGTCCGAACACAATCAGCGAGGGATTCGGACTTGGGTCGAGCGCCGGCTGACCCTTGCTGGAAAGCAGGCTCTTCAAATCCGCGACGATCTTGGCGCCGCCCGTCTGCGGGTTGTTCCAGGTGGGGGCCAGCGTCAACTGATCTTTGGACTGCGCGACCTGCTGGGGCGCGGACGTGGAAGCAGGCGCTGCCCTGATCGCGATCGGCGAGGTGGGCTCCGCGTTTTTCGAGCCGGCCCGGCCTGAATCCATCAGCGTCGATTGGCGGCAGTCCGAAATCAGGCGGTAGCACTGATTGATGAGCTCTTGCATCTTGATTTCCGGCGGGGCGTAGGCGCGGCAGGATTCGAACGCCGCGATGGCGTCGCGGCATTGCTGCTCCACCGACTTCAGAATGTCCGGATTGCTGCGATCGGCCAGGTAGGCCTTGTACTTCGCCAGCGCGTCGTTGAATTGCCTCGCGCCCCGAAGGAACGAGGGGTTCTTCCACTGGATGGTATCCGCGGCCCCCGATTTACCGGCGTTTTCAGACGGCTGCTGGTCCGCTGCGGGCGCCTGCCAGTAGGACGCATCGCCCTCCTTGGGCGGGGAGCTTTTGACGTAGGAGCGCGGAGGAAGCGGTCTTGTTTCCGTTTTCCCGCTCCAGTAATCACGGCTCTGCGAGGGGTGAGTCTCCCGATACTTCAGGAAAAACAGTGTCCCATAGGCCAGCAGAACCGAGACGGCCATGAAGAACAACACCAGAACGGCGCGGGCCAGTTCCCCCCCGGGCTTGCGCGATACGCCGGACTTCTCCCGCATGTCCTTGGGCAGAATGATCTTCTGTTTGACCACCACCTTGGGTTTCGGCGACTCGACTTCCTTGGGCGGCTCGGGCTCCGGCTTCGCCGCCGGTTTTGGCTTGGCCATCATTCGGATTTCGCTGCGAAGGACTGTGCTGTGGCCCGCGGCAAGCGTGCGCGCCGCCGGCAGGTCGCCATTCTGAACATGCTTCATGTCCGCCAGGACTTCGGCCCAGCTCTGGTAACGCAGGGTGCGGTCCTTCACCATCATCTTCTCGATCAGCCACGCCACGCCCTCGGACAACTCCGTGTTGATCTGCTGCGGATCGGGCAGGTAGTCGGAAATCTGGCGCTCCACGACCTCAAGCTCGGAACTGTCTCCGAACGGCAGGCGCCCCGTCGTCATGTGATACAGCATCGCGCCCAGCGAGTAGATATCCCCGCGGCAGTCGAGATCCGGCTCCCCGCGCGCCTGCTCCGGAGAGATGTAGTGAGGGGTCCCCTCGAACATCTCGCGGCTGGTGCCGGGCAGGCTTGTTCCGAACACCTTCGCGAGTCCCATGTCGGTGATTTTGATGGACCCGTCCTGGTCCACCAGCACATTGGCGGGTTTGACGTCGCAATGGATCAGCCGCGCCTCGTCCCACGCGTACGCGAGCGCGAGCGCAACGCCCTCCGCGACCAGCAGCGAGTGTTTTTCACCCAGCCTCCGCCGGCGCTGCAGCAACTCGCCGACCGTGCAGCCGGCGACGAACTCCATGACCAGGTAAACCAGGTCTCCGGACGAACCCGCATCGTAGATCTGCACGATACCGGGATGATTGAGCTTGGCTGCCGCCCGGGCCTCGAGATGAAACCGCTGAATGGCCTCCTCATCGCGAAGGAGATCCGGGGAAAGAATCTTGATGGCGACCACCCGGTCCAGCGACACCTGGCGCGCCGTCCACACCGAGGCCATCGCGCCCGCGCCGACTTTCGCGATGATCTCGTATCCGGGCAGGTCTGGTGTTCTGTCCATCGGGCTTGTGTCCCCGGCTTTTCCTGCAATTCATCAGCACGCAGCGCCGCCAACATAGCATGTCGTCGCCGGGTTGAGAATACCATATGGCTTTCGCCCTGTTTACATCGTTCAGAAACGGGTTGAAACCTGCGCCCCTCTGCCATACGTTGTGTGTGACAGAACAGCCTGTTTCATCACGAACCGGAGCGTTGATCATGCAACGAGTAAAAGCCCTTTTATTTCTTGCCGCCGCCGTGGCGGCCGGCAGCTGCTTCGCGCAGCAGCCCGAGGCCACTCATGCCCCCAGGATCGTCTGCGCCGAGCCGGTCTTCAACTTCGGCGAGATGGACAGCTCCAAGGACGTCGTGCATACCTTCGTCCTTCGAAATGAAGGAGACCTCTCGCTGGAAATCGGACGGATCCGGCCTTCGTGCGGATGCACCGTCGCCAGCATCTCGCAGAACACCGTCCCGCCGGGAGGCCAGGCCGAAGTCACCACGCGGCTTTCACTGCGCGGGCGCCAGGGGGAACAGCACAAAACCATCAGCGTGGAGTCCAATGACCCGAAACAGCCGACGCTCGTCCTGTCCCTGGAGGGCACGGCGGTCGAGGAAATCCGTATCCAGCCCAACCAGCTGTTCTTCGGCCGGATCACCACGGACAGCGCCATCACGGGATCGGTCATCATCACGATCCAGAACACCAACTCCGTCAACATCACGAAAACATCGTCCAACACCAGCAACCTGACCGTCTCCACCGAATCCACGCCCGACGGAAAATCCGTCCGGGTTCTGATCGCCACGTGCCCCCCCCTCTCCCGGGGCACGCTCCGCGGCAATGTGCGCGTGGAAACGGATCACCCGAAGTATCCCTCCGCGGACATCGCCGTCTCCGCGTTTGTCGTCGGCGATCTCACCTTCGCGCCGGAGGAGTTGCTGGTGGTCGCGTCCCCCGGGCAGACGCCCGCGCGTTTCGTGCTCGTGCGCTCGGAAACGGGCAAGAAGTTCGAGATCACCAAGGTGGAAGTGCCCATCCCCTCCATGACCTACAACATCACGCCCGTGGACGCAGGCGGCTACCAGGTCGAAGTGGGAGGCATTCCCCCGACCGTCGAGGTGGAAGGCAAGTCCCTGCGCATCCAGACCGACCTCCCGGGCGCGGCGGACATCGTCATTCCATTCCGTTTTGTCCCGGCGACCCCGTCTGTCCAGTAAATGGCGCACACCACAAAAGCATCCGGGCGTCTTCTGGCTCACATCGCAGGCCTCCTGCTCGTGGCCGTCGTGTGCGGCGTGGCCGCGCAGGTCATCCGCCGCGATCCCATCCCCTGGTTTGAGACCTGGTCGAACTACATCGAGGCCAAGGCCCTGAAGGAAGGAATTCCCCTGGTCACTTCCGCGCAGGTCCTGGGTTTTCTTCAGGCCGGCACGCACCTGATCCTGGACGCGCGGCCCGCCGTCGATTACGAATCCGGCCACATCCCCTCGGCCCGATCCGTCCCCTACGAATTCGTGTCCGAGGCGCTCATGCCGGTTCAGCCGTACCTGACGCCGTCCGGTCCGATCGTGACGTATTGTTCCGGGAAAAGCTGCGACGAGTCATTGCTGCTGACCCAGTACCTGCGGCGGCAGGGATTCACGAATGTCGTGCTGTTCGCGGGCGGGTTTGAAACATGGAACGCCGAGGGCCATCCCGTCGAGCGGGGTGCCCGATGAAGATCGCGGTCATCCTCAGCAAGCTGGTTCTCGCCGCGATCTTCCTGCTGGCGAGCGTGCCGAAGATCATTGCGCCCGACGAATTCGCCGTCGCCGTGTTCCGCTACCAGCTCCTGCCGGACGCCGCGGTCAACCTCGTGGCGATTTTTCTACCGTGGGTCGAACTCGTGGCGGCCATCACCATTCTGATCCCGCGCACAAGCGCGGCCGCCGCAGCGATCATCTTCGGACTGCTCGCCGTCTTCACGGCGGCGATCTCCATCGACCTCGTCCGCGGCATCGATATCTCTTGCGGCTGCTTCACGCTCGACGCAAACGCCGGCCCGATCGGCTGGTGGGAAGTGGTGCGCGACGTCGCGTTTCTGACGATGGCGGGATTCGTTCTGTGGTCGGGCCTGCGGCCGGTGAAGTCGCCCGCTTCGATATAACGTGGACGAGGTCCGTCCCGGCGGGCGAGTCGAGGCTCCTGTAGGCTTTCGGTTATGAGCTATTCAAGCCCTTGTATCTGCACCGACGTCAATCTACGCGCTTACAGTAACATTATATAACATTAGAGTTGCATATTGTTACGTAGACTGTAAGTATACCGGCATGAATTCAGCGGAGAAAGAGCGTGTTGAGACACTTCAAAGAGTGATCGCCAAGACGGTGGCGGCCAATCCGGCAGGTCGAAACCTGCCCCTGATCGGCGGCTTTCGATATCGATTCCTCGACGAGAGCGTCCGCACGTCCGACGATATCGACTACCATTGGAGCGGGGACTTGGGTGAAAAACAGAAGGAGCTTCTCGCTCTCTTTGAGCGCAAACTACTCCCCGAGGTTCGTCGGCGTTTACGTTACGAGTGCAGTGCAGGCCTGCGTACAGGGCCTGACGCCGACTCGCCAGCCGTTCGGGTCGTGGATCTCTCTTTCTGGCAAGAGGGGTCCTCCTTCGGCAGGATTGAGATCCCTGTTGAGATCACGCGTATCGCCTGCGCTGATCCTGTCATTGTTCGCACGGCGGACGGGACGATCTATTCTACGGTTTCAAACGGCGACATGATCGAGAGCAAGGTTATCGCGATCTTCAATCGCATGTACCTCCGGCATCGCGATCTCGTGGATGTCTTCCTTTTCCGTGATCAGGTTCTGCCGGACTCCGACCGCCGTCTGGCGGCAAAACTGAAGGCCCTGGACATCCCTGCATCTTCTGTTGATAAACAAATGGACGACCTTCGCAACAACAAGGCCTATCACGCCCGCGCCATCCAGGAGGTCGTTGACACACAACTGGACCTGGCTGCAGCCGATCAGATAAGAGACGCCGGCGGTGGCAAGATGATGATGGAAGACGTTCTGAAGGTGTTGGTTTCCCTGCTGCCACAGGGTTCTTCAAATCACAAAGCAAGACCGAGAAGAGGAACTGGCGATGAGAGCGCTTGACTGGCAAAGATTCTTTCAGCAACAGCGTGATGAGCATCGCAAGATGGTCTTCACGACCGCAGAGCTTGCCAACGTTGCTCAAGCCAGTCCCGGGGTACTGAATGTCGCCCTGCGCAGATTGGTGAAACAAGGGGTTCTCGCACGGTATGCGGCTGGCCGGTATGGCCTGCCCGGCGCGGTCAGTCCGGAGGACTTGGTACCCACTTTGGACACCTCGGCCTACGTTACCGCGATGTACTCCCTTTACAGGCACCAGATCATCACGCAGGCGCCGACGGAGATCACCTGCTTCACCAACCGCCGACATAACCGATCCAGGGTCCGAAAGACCCCATTTGGCCGCATTGTCTTCGTGTGTGTCGAGTCAGCCGTGTACTCCACCCCACGGGACGGTGTCATGGCCTCTGGGGAGCAGGCGTTCTGCGACTTCATTCATGTCTGCCGGAAACGCGGCGTGCGAGCTTCCAGCCTCGTTACCTTTAGAAACATGGATCGGTTGGACCGACAATCTCTGGCTGAAATCCTAATCCGTTATCCAGTCGCTGCACGTCGCGAAGCCACTCGCCTTCTGGCCAAGAACGGCTTGATGATGCCCGGCTGACAGCAGCGTGAATCTGCCTGTGTCCTCCGAAGCAGCGAAGGGCGGGGTAACGTAGACGAGGCGCCCTACGTCGGCGGGCAAGTCGCATGCCCTGTGCCACCCAACCTCAGCGCGGTCAGAGTACTGGGTGACTCACTTCCGGCCGCACTTCGTTCTGAAGTCCACGAAATCACGGCGGTTTTCCTAAGAAATCCGATGGCTGCTTTTTAGGGGATTCTGAGCAGCAAGGGCATGAATCGTCGGAGGAATCCAGCCCCGCCTTGAAGCTGTTACGGCTCAGCCGCCAGCTTGTTCACCATTCTCAGCACAACCCGCCCGACGGTGCCGAGGCTCTCCGCGCTGAGCTTGTCCATGCTGTCCGCCGGGGTGTGCCAGTAGTCGTTCCGGCCCGGCGCGCTGCCGAAGTGGAAGTCGATGATGTCGATGGCCGGAATGCCTGCGCTGAAGAAGGGATCGTGGTCGTCGCCGATCTGCAGGGGGGACAGCATGAACTTGTCGCGGGTGCCATCCTCCCGCGCCGCATCGAACACCATGGAAATCAGCGCGGGCGTGCTGTTGCGCGGGAGGGTGACGGTTAGATCGCGGTCGCCGATCATATCCATCAGGATCATCGCCTTGACGTCCGCGGCCTGGCCGTTCTTGAGCATCTTCTTCGCCAGATACCGGCTGCCCTGCAAGCCATCGAACACGCCGTAATGCTCCATGCATTCCTCGCCGTCGAAGAACACGAAGACCACCTCGAACGGGAGCTCCGGGCTTTTCGCCATCACGCGCGCGAGCTCGATCAGCGCGCCTGAACTGGAGGCGGAATCGTTCGCGCCTTCAAACCCGGGGATGCCCGACTTCGTGTCGTAGTGAGAGGCCAGGAGCACCCGCCCCTTTCCTCCTCCCGGCAGTCGCCCCATGACATTCCGGAAGACCGTCTCGCCCAGGGGACTCTGCGCCTTGAACTCGTCGATGGACGCCTCGACCCCCGCGGCCTGCAGGCGCTCGCACAGGTGTTTCGCCGCCGCTTCCGCGCCGGCCGTCGCGGAATCCCGTGGCCCCAGCGCCACAAGATCGCCCGCCTCCCGGAGCGCCCGCGCCCCGTCGAATGCCGCCGGGTCCAGCGGCGGACCCGACCGGGCAGGCTCCGCCGGCTTCTGCCGGCAGGCCGCCAGCAGAACAAGGCAAAAGGCAACTGCCCGGATCGTATTTTTTCCAAACATTGGAAAAATTCCGGCCTGTTTTTCCAATCCTTGGAAAAACGGGCTGCGGCCGACTTATTCCGCGGCCTTGATCTGGTCCCAGATCTTCGTGTACTTCACGTTATCGTCGCCGAGATCCTCGATGACTTCGCACTTCGCCTTGATCTCGGACTTCAGGAAGATCGATTCGTTGTTCCGGATGTCCTCGCCGAGAAACTCGTAGCTCGCCCGGTTCGGGCACAGGTAGCTGATGAACTCCGTATTCTCCGCGGCGACGTGCGGATCGTGAACGAAGTTGATGAACTTGTGCGCGAGTTCGACGTTCCGGGCTTCCTTCGGGATCACCATGTCGTCGCACGCGATGGAGGTCCCCTCCTCCGGGATGGCGAATTCAATATCCTCGTTTTCCTCCTGCACCTGGAAAATGTCGCCGCTGTATCCGTGAACCGCAAGGAATTCGCCGGACGCGAGGCCCGTCTTGTACTGCTCGTTCTCGAACTTCGCGAGGTTCTTTTTCCAGCGGATGACCACATCGCGCGCGGCCTCGAGCTCGCGCTGGTTCACCGTGTTAAGGCTGAATCCGAGGGATTTGAGCGCCGCGCCGATCGTTTCGCGCATATCGTTGAGCATCGTCATGCGGCCTTTCAGGTCGGCCCGCTCGAACAGGGACCAGGACGCCTTGAAATCGGGGACCTTGCTCTTGAGAACGGCAATGCCGGTGTTGCTCAGCATGTAGGGAACGCTGTGCTGCATCTCGCCGTCCATGGCGATCCGGAGATACTCGGGATCCACGTTGGCCAGGTTGGGCGCCAGGTTCCTGTTGATCGGCTGGATCATGCCCTGGTCGTGCATGATCTTGACCATGTAGCTGCTGGGAAAGACAAGGTCGTAGCCGGTCGCCCCGGCCTTGAGCTTGGCGTACATGGCCTCGTTGGAGTCGAAGGTGTCGATGACCACCCGGCAGCCGTTCTCCTGCTCGAACCGCTGAACGAGTTCGGGCTTGATGTAGTCCGCCCAGTTGTAGATGTGCAGGACCGGCTGGCCGCGCTTGCAGCCGCAGGCCAGGCTCAAGAACGCAAGGACAACGAGCGCTGTCTTCCTCATGATTTCTCCTCCGTCAGACGTTGACTGAACCATACCGCCGCGAACGTAACCAGGAGCAGGATCGTGGAAAGGGCGTTGATCAGCGGCGGAGAGCCGTGCTTGATCATGCTGTAGATCCGGATCGGCAGGGTCGTGGACCCGGGCCCGGCGACGAAGAACGTGATCACGAAATCGTCGAGGGAAAGCGTGAAGGCCAGGAGCGCGCCGGCCGCGATGCCCGGAAACAGCAGCGGCAGGAGCACGCGCGTGGCCGCCGTCCACCAGCTCGCGCCGAGATCCTGCGCGGCCTCGATCACCGAGAAGTCGAAGTCCTGCAGCCGCGCGAGCACGACCATGGCCACGTAGCTGATGCAGAACGTGACATGCGCGAGGAAGATCGTGAAGAGCCCGAGCTGGATCTTCATCGCGACAAACAGCAGGAGCAGGCTCATGCCCATCAGGATCTCGGGCACCACGAGCGGCGTGTAGATCAGGACGTAGTGGACCTTCTGGATGCGGCTCGCGAACCGGTGGAGGGCGAAGGCCGCCGTGGTGCCCAGCACGGCGGAAACGACGGTCGCCCCCACCGCGATGATCAGCGTGTTCTCCAGGGCGCGCCAGATGTCCCGCTCGTGCAGGAGGCGCTTGTACCAGACCAGGGAGAAGCCCTCCCACGTCCCGCCGAAGCGCGACGCATTGAACGAGTTGGCCACGAGCACAATGATCGGGAGGTAGAAGAACACGAGGACGAGGATCAGGGTGATGAGCGGAAGACGGCTGTGCTTCATGCGTCCTCCTCGATCAGCGGATCCTCCTCGATGCCCTTCCTCTTCTGCAGAACCAGCACCGCGAGAAGCGGCGCGAGAACCGCGAGCGTGAGAAACGCGGAGAGCCCGCTGGCGTGCGGCAGGTTGCGGTCCACGAAGGTACGCTGGGCGATCTTGTTCCCGATCATCTCGCTGTGCGGCCCGCCGACGATGTCCGGGATCACGTAGGAGCCCAGCGCCGGGATGAACACGACGAGGATGGCGGTGAGCAGGCCGCGCCGGATGCCGGGCAGGAAAATGCTGAAGAACGCGCGGAGTTGATGCGCGCCGAGGTCGCGCGCGGCCTCGATCAGGCGGAAGTCGAACTTCTCCGCCGCGGCGTAAATGGGAAGGATCGCGAAAGGCAGGTAGGTGTACACCATCACCAGCAGGATCGCGCCGGCATTATACAGCAGGGAGGTGTCCGGCGCGACGAGGTGCAGCCCGACCAGCGCGTGCTTCAGCGGCCCCTCAGGATGCAGGAGAACCTTCCACGCGAAGATGCGGATGAGGAAGCACGTCCAGAACGGAATGATCACCAGGAGAAGGAGCTTCTGCTGCCAGGTCTTGCTGAGACGCGACATGCAGTAGCCCGTCGGCACGGCGAGGAGGATGCAGGTCGCGGTCGTCGCGATGCTCAACCAGACGGTCCGCCAGACGATCGACGGGTAATTCGGATTGCCGAGGCTCTTCAGCGTGTCCAGCGTCCACCCCGTCCCGATGCCCCCGTACGGATCGGACGGCTTGAAGGTGATGATGAAAACGATCAGCGTCGGGATGACGAACAGGACGCACAACCACGTGAAGGACGGAGACGTGATCAGCCACTCCCACAAACGTTTCTGCTGGACCTTGTTCATTACGTGCGCGTCGCCCGGGCCACCACCGGCAGGCCGTTCGCCCCCAGGGAAACGCCGTTCGTGTCCCCCGGTTCATCCGGAGGCAACTCCATGAGCTTCTCGTCGGACTCGCTGTATCTCTCGAGCATGAACCCGTCGTCGCCATGCCACGAAAGCCAGACGATTTCCTTCCACGTAATCGGCTTTTCATCGAGCATGAACCGGCTGTGCTGCTGGTAGACGGAAATCCTGTAGTCCTGCACGCGGACCCAGTACTTCGTGACCGAACCGAGATAGATCACGTCCTCCACCCGCCCCTGGACCACGTTATGGTGATTGTCCTCCAGCGGCCGGTCGCGCGAGATGCGGAATTTTTCCGGCCGCACGCTGAGATACACGGGGTTGCCCACGTGGATCTGGTTGTCGTTGTAGCACACGACATCGGGGAAGCCTTCCACCTCGAGCCGGCAGAAATTGTCATCGAGCAGCTCGACCACCTTGCCCTCGAAGAAATTCGCGTCGCCGATGAAGGCGGCGACAAAGCTGCTCTTCGGCGCCTCGTAGATCTCTCCCGGCGTCCCGATCTGCTCGATCTTTCCGCCGTTCATCACGGCGATCCGGTCGCTCAGGCTCATGGCCTCGCCCTGGTCGTGCGTGACATACAGGAAGGTGATGCCGACTTCGTCGTGGATCTGGTCCAGTTCAATGAGCATCCTCTGGCGCAGCTTCAGGTCGAGGGCGGCGAGCGGCTCGTCGAGCAGGAGCACCTGCGGCTTGTTGATCAGGGCGCGGGCCACGGCGACGCGCTGCTTCTGGCCGCCGCTGAGCTGGTCGGGACGCTTGTGCGCCTGGTCCTTCATCTGGATCAGCGCCAGCATCTTGTCAACCTCCTCGCTGATCTCGGCCCTGGGGCGCCGGGCGATCTGGAGGCCGAACGCGATGTTCTGCCAGACGGTCATGTGCGGGAAGAGCGCGTAGCTCTGGAAGATCGTGTTGACCTTGCGGTGGTTGGGCGGAAGGTCCGTGATGTCCTGCCCGTCGAGAATGACCCGGCCGGTGTCCGGATATTCAAAGCCGGCAAGAATTCTCAGGAGCGTTGTCTTCCCGCAGCCGCTCGGCCCGAGAAGCGAGAAGAATTCCCCTTTCTTGATGGACAGGGAAACGTGATCGACCGCGCGGACCTTGCCGAAGTGTTTGGAGACGTCTTTAAATTCGAGAAAATCGCTCACATCAACAAATCTCCCGCGTCAACGAGCGCGCGAAACCTGAGTGCCTGCAACTCAGTGCTGATATTAGGACAAAGATTCCGGGACGCAAGCCGGAGTACGCCAAAAAAATAATTCATCGCGGAGAGGGATCCATCTCCCGCGCCCGCCGGACGCGGCGGGAGATGGACGGATGGCTGTGCAGCAGAAACTCGATCCACGCGGGAGGTTCCCGGTCGGCCAGATTCTGCGCGGCCAGTTTCTCCAGCGCGCTCACCAGGGCGCCGGATGAACCGAGCGACGCAACGGCATACGCGTCCGCCGCATATTCGCGGCGGCGGGAGTACGCGTTGGAGACCGGCATCGTGACCAGCGAGAACACCAGCAGGCAGAAGACAAAAATCGGGAACGAGCCGATGTCGTCCGGTCCCGCGAAGCCGAACATCGCGACCAGCCGTTGCAGGAACAGGCGCGCCAGGTAGAATCCGCCGGCGGCGAGCAGGCTCCCCGCGGCGATCAGGCGCGCCATGTCCCGATGCTTGTAGTGCCCGATTTCATGGGCCAGCACCGCGATGATTTCGTCCTGCGAATAATCCTTGATGATGGTGTCGCCCAAAATGATCCGGCGCGTGTTTCCGAGGCCCGTGAGCGCCGCATTGCCCGCATTCGTCTTCTCCTCCAGACCCCATTGAAAGACACCGACAACCCGCAGCCCGGCCTTCTCCACGAAGGACTTCACGGCATCCGCGAGGGCCGGATTTTCGATCGGCTCGAACTTGTGAAACAGCGGCATGATGACCACCGGCGCCACGGCGGCCAGCACGACCACGAAGAGAACATAGAAGGCGGTCGCCCAAATCCACCAGAGGTTCGGGGCATAACGGAGGAAGGCATAGATCACGCCGAAGAAAACGGTGGCGACTCCCAACTCGATGGCGAGCGATTTGAGGTAATCGACGAACCAGCCTTCGAGGTCCTGGTTCGACATGCCGTACCGGTGTTCGATGACGTGCTCGCCGTACAGGCTGAGGGGAAACATCACGGCGGCGAAGCCGAAGACGGTGATCAGGGTGTAGAAGGCGTTGACCAGCGGCCAGATCGCGCCGAACCGGGTCCGCAGGCCGTCGGCGAGGTACACGGACGCTCCGCTGAACAGGTACGCCGAGAGAATGATCACCGTCAGGAGGATGCGGACGACAAACAGCCGGTTGTGGATCAGTTCGTATTCGCGCGCCCGTTCTTCAGGATTCGGGTTGAGCGCCGGCTCTGACGTGTTCGGGTCGGCCATGAACTACCTGTTAGAGACTGTCCGAAAGGCCCAGGATGACCAGCAGGCGGTCGAGGTCGTCGTTCGAATAGTAGTCGATCTCAACCGTGCCTTTGACTTTCTTGCCGTTCGCAAGCGTCTTGCACGGGGAAATCCGAACGCTGGTGCCGAAGTGCTGGTGCATTTGGTCGGACAGATGCTTGAGGTGCGCCTCCGGGATATCCGATTTTTCCGCGCGCGGCTTCTTGGCACCTTTCAGCAGGCGGTGCACGATGTGCTCCACCGTGCGGACGGACATCCCCTCTTCCACCGCCCGGACCGCGAGCAGCTCCTGCTCCTTCGGAATCTCCAGCCCGAGAATCGCCTTTGCGTGGCCCGGCGTCAGCTGTTTCTCCGCCACGAACCGCTTCACCTTGTCGGGAAGATCCAGCAACCGCAACGCGTTGGCCACCGTTGCGCGCGCCTTGCCAACCCGCTGGGAAATCTGCTCCTGGGTCATCTCAAATTTGTCGGCGAGAAGGCGATAGCCCTCGGCTTCCTCGATGAGGTTCAGGTCTTCGCGCTGAAGGTTCTCGATCAGGGCGAGTTCCAGGGCCTCGCGATCGGACACTTCCATGAGGATCACGGGAACCTGCCGGAGTTCCGCCGCCTGCGCGGCCCGCAGGCGGCGCTCGCCCGCGATCAGCTCGTACTTGTCCTCGACCCGCCGCACCAGGAGCGGCTCCAGGATGCCGCGTTCGCGAACGGAAAGGGCGAGCTCCTCGAGCGCTTCCGCGGCGATAGTCTTCCGCGGCTGCCACGGGCTCTTGTGAACCTTCTCGATGGGAACCTGGACGATCCCGCCCTTCGCCTCGGCAACCGGAGCTTCCGCCGGCGGCGTCGCATCCTTGATCAGCGCACCCAGCCCGCGGCCCAGACCTATGTGTTTTGCACCCATGTGTGGGTATAAGGCTTAATAAGAACCGGTGGAAAAAACAACTTCTATTGTGGAGGGACGCTTGACGCTGGACACTTGAAACCTGGGGCGCGTCAACGAAGCCCCCCAGTTTCAAGCGTCACGTTTCCAGTATCTGGAAAATCTGCTCCGCATGATCACTGTGGTATAGTGGCGTCATGCTTCAGAACATCCTCTTCGACATCGGCACGGTTCTCCTCCACATCAACTACGAACCCGCCCTCGCGCTGGCGCACCGGTATTGCGACCCGGCCAAACTCGATGCCCTGCGCCGGTTCTTCACGTTCGAGGACCGCGACCCGATGATCCGGGAGTATGAAATCGGGGCGATCTCGACGAAGGAGTTCTTCCGCCACTTCGCCGAGGTCACAGGATTCTCAGGCACGCTGGATCAGTTCGTCACGACGTATCAGAACATGCTGTCGGAAAACAAGCCGATGATCGAGTTCGCCCGCGAGCTCTCGCGGAAGTACAACGTGTACCTTGTGACCAACGCGGGCGCCCTCCACACGCCCAACATCTATGAACAGTTTGCGTCGCTGCGATTCTTCAAGGACGAAGCCTCCTCGTGCTACCTCGGCGCCGTGAAGCCCGACGCCGACTACTACAGGAAGGCCCTGGCCAAATTCGGGATCACGCCCGACACCTGCCTGCTCGTCGACGACCGCCCGGAGAACGTCGCCGGCGCGGAAGCGTTCGGCATCCGATCGATCCTCTACACCACCGCGGACGCGACAATCGCCGCCGTGCGGGCGGCGCTCTTGACATAGCTATATTACTTGGCTATGTTAGCTATGTATGAATGTTAAGATTGCCGACCTGAAAAACAATCTCAGCCGCTATCTCGCGCGTGTCCGCCAAACAGGCGAAACAATTATCGTGTGCGACCGTGACGAGCCGGTGGCATCCCTCTCTCCGATCCAGCGAGACGAGGACGCGGAATGGCAGCGCTATCGCGAAGAGTGCCTCGCGCGCGCAAAGAAGATCGGGCTCACGATCGACATCCCTCTCACGCGGCGGAATCCAGCCGCCAAGCCAAAAGCAAACCCGACCATCGCCCCGGATGGACGAACCGATATTCGCACCATCGACCTCGTGCGGGGGAAGAGGGATTACTGATGAACCTCTTCTGGGACAGCAGCGCGATCCTTTCGGTTGTGTTCAGGGAGAGCAAGTCGCCCCAAGCCGTTCAGGCGTGGGATGCCGGCGAGTATGCGTATGCGTGGCACTGGCTGAAGATAGAAACCGCCAGCGCGCTGGCGCGCCGCAGCGCGAACCCCGGCCAGTGGATACACCTCCAGAAGATGCTCGGCATGTTCCGTTTTCTCGAGCTTCCTGAAACCGAGTATGACGACCTCTGTGCAGCCAACCGCCGATGGCGCCTCACGGCGGCGGACGCCGGACACCTGTTCTGCTTTCAGCAGGCGTCCTTTGTCCTGCCCGACCTCCAGCTGGTCTGCTTCGACGAAGAAATGACCTCCGTCGCGCGCAAGGAGGGGTTTCTTCTTTGGACCCCGCCCGAGGCAGGCTCGGCGACCCCCGCCCTCGTCCGCGAGACCCGCTCTTCCTACGGCCGGAAGCGCAAGCGCGCGGCGCATGTTTAGGCTTGCCCGCCCGCCGTTTCGCCGCTAGATTCCCACCCACTTTGGGCGGCTTAAAGCCCTGATTCAACGCGGAGAAATGGCCATGACACGCAACAAGCAACTGCTCGACTGGGTGAACGAAGTCGCCGCCCTTTGCACGCCGGACCGCATCCACTGGTGCGACGGTTCGAAGAAGGAATACGACTCCCTTTGCGACCTCATGGTCAAGACCGGCGCGGCCGTCCAGCTGGACCCCGCGCGCCGGCCCGGCAGCCTCCTCTTCCGCTCCGACGCGAGCGATGTGGCTCGCGCCGAGGAGCGCACCTTCATCTGCGCGAAGACGCGCGAGGACGCCGGCCCCACCAACAACTGGATGGACCCGACCGAGATGAAGGCGCTGATGACCAAGTCCTACCGCGGCTGTATGAAGGGCCGCACGCTCTACGTCATCCCGTACAGCATGGGACCCATCGGCAGCCCAATTGCGAAGATCGGCGTGGAGATCACCGATTCGCCGTATGTCGTCGTCAACATGCACATCATGACCCGCGTGGGCACCCAGGTCCTCGAGTCGCTCGGACCGGATGGCGAGTTCGTGAAGGCCCTGCACTCGCTTGGCGCGCCGCTGGCGCCGGGGCAGAAGGATGTGCCGTGGCCCTGCAACCCCGACGTCCAGCAGAAGTTCATCACGCACTTCCCGGAGACGCGCGAGATCTGGTCCTACGGCTCCGGCTACGGCGGCAACGCCCTGCTGGGCAAGAAGTGCTACGCGCTGCGGATCGCCTCGGTGCTGGCCCGGGACGAGGGCTGGCTGGCCGAGCACATGTTGATCCTCAAGATCACCGGCCCGGACGGCCGCGTTTACCACCTGACGGCCGCCTTCCCGTCTGCCTGTGGCAAGACGAACCTCGCCATGCTCGAGCCGACCGTGCCCGGCTGGAAGGTCGAGACCGTCGGTGACGACATCGCCTGGATGCGCTTCGGCGACGACGGCCGCCTGTACGCCATCAACCCCG